>CAVKLD010000018.1:0-31098 GCA_963657065.1 bacterium | reverse complement strand
TACGGTGTATTCATCCCAATCTCCCAAACTGCTTCTCAATCTCACGTTTTGACAATTCGTACATCACCGGCCGCCCGTGCGGACAGTATTTTATGCTTTCGTCCGCAAGCAGGTGTTTCACAAAAGCGTGCATCTCTTCCGGTTTTAACGAATCTCCCGCCTTGATAGCGGCGCGGCACGCCGCCGTTTCGCGCATTCGTTCAAGACGTTCGGGACGGGCGCGCGTGTTTCCTTTAACCAGTTCGCCGGCAATCTCAACAATAAGCGACGGAATATCTTCACGTGTTAATTCCTGCGGACATTCGCGAACCGCGACAGCTCCGCCGCCAAAATCCTCGACGGCGAACCCCGCCTCCGCAAAAATGCCGATATTCTCGGTCACGGCGGCATATTCGCGCCCGGAAAGAATCACCGTAACGGGTGACAGGAGAACCTGCGTGTAATCGCCGTTCGCCGAACTTGACATTTTGTTAAATATAATACGTTCATGAGCGGCATGTTTATCTATAATGAGAAGTTTTTCATCTTTCTCAACGAGTATGTAAGTTTTGAACACCTCACCCACAATGCGAAAATCATCGGAAAAACCGTCGGAGTTTCCGACGACGGTATTTTCCTCACACAAAGGCTCAAACCGTATTTTTTCAGACGCTGCGCACTGTTCGTTTAATTCAGCGCCGTTCAATTTTGCGTTGCTTTGTTCCGCGTCGTTTTGTTTAGTGTTGTTTTGTTCTGTATTATTTTGTTTTGCGCCGTTTTTACCGTGGATACCTTCCTGCGCGGCGTCATCTTTTACGGGCGCATCGTCGGCAAAAATGTCGAGATTCGGTTTTTTTGTCCAAGGTACATTATATCCCGTTTCGGATGACACTTCGCGTTTCTCGTTTGAATCCGACGACAGGTAGTCGGACGACGAATGTAAAACAAACATCGATCCATCGTCTATGTACGATGAATTCAGGCTGTCGGTCAGTTTCACTGCCGCCGCAGCGGAATTTCCGTTTCCTTTATCGGCTTGTCCGTATGTTTCGTTTTTGTTTTCCGACTGTCCGCGCCGCTCCTCTTTCGAAAAATACGACGAGAAAGTCTGTGCAGCGGTACGCTGCGGCGTTGCGGCGGCGTTGCTTTTAACTTCCGGTTCGGTTTGCGTTGCGAGCGGCGAAACGCCGGTTTTCCACACATCGGCAATATTCATCTGTTCCGTTTTCGGCTGCGGCGCATCTAAAACCGACGGATTATTCAGTTTTATTGAAGGTCTGGAAGAATCTCCCCTTGCAAGAGCACTCTTTGCCGCATAGTAAATGACCTCGAATATTTTCGTTTCATCGGAAAAGCGTATTTCGGTTTTTGCCGGATGAACGTTTACGTCCACCTTTTCGGCGGCAATCGAAACATTCAGGAAACACATAGGGAATTTGCCGATCATTATCGAATTTTTATATGCTTCGTCGAGCGCGGGAACAGCCGCAGGAATGCGCACGCTGCGCCCGTTGACGAAGAAAAACTGCATGTTTCTGTTAGGACGGTTGTTCAGCGGTTTTGAAATAAAACCGCTGACGGATGCCGCCGCACTCGCATATTCGCACGGTATGAGCGCGTCGGCGACCGATTTGCCGAACAAAGAGTAAATCGCATCGCGCAAATTTCCGTTGCCGGGCATCGACAGCACGTTTTTTTCATCGCGGATAAACGAAAACCGCACTTCAGGGTGTGCAAGCGATGCCTTTGTCACGACGTCGGCGACACAATTCCCCTCGGTAACATCTTTTTTGAGAAATTTCATCCGTGCGGGAGTGTTAAAAAACAAATCGCGCACTGTTATCGTGGTGCCCGTCGGACAGCCTGCGGGAGTGCACTGCGCGTTTTCGCCGCCCTCGACCGTGAAGAGGACGCCTTCGCCGCTGTTTTCGGTGCGTGTAAGCATCGACATGCGCGACACAGCCGCCACAGACGGGAGAGCTTCGCCCCTGAAGCCGAGCGTAAGAATGGAATCAAGGTCGGACGCGTCTTTTATCTTGCTCGTCGCGTGGCTTATAAATGCCGTGGGAACATCTTCCGCTTCGATACCGCATCCGTCATCGGTAACGCGAATATAACGTATGCCGCCGTTTTTTATTTCCACGGCAACGCTTTTTGCACCCGCGTCTATTGAATTTTCAACAAGCTCCTTCACGACGGAGGCGGGGCGTTCCACCACCTCGCCCGCCGCGATAAGCTCCGCAATGCTTTTCGGCAAAATGTTTATTTTGGGCATTTTTTCACCTTTTATCTTTTTTGACCGCTTCGATTATTGCCTTAATCCGACAGAAATCAAACCCTTGCCGCCAGCCGGCTTACTTTGCGTTCCGGCTTACCTTGGCTTTAAGTTCATACAATTTATTGAGAGCTTCTATAGGTGTTAAAGTGTTTACGTCGAGCATCTTCAGTTCTTTTTCAATTTCACTCTCAGCAGCTCCGAAAAATCCGAGCTGCATTTCATCCGCCGCCGGCTGCGTTTTCTCCGCCGGCGGGACCGCCGCCGATGCAGATGCAGATGCGTCTTCAAGTCCTTTCAAAATGACTTTCGCACGGTTTACGACGCTCTGCGGAATGCCCGACAGTTTCGCGACTTCAATGCCGTAGCTGCCGTCGGCGGGTCCGCGAACAATACGGCGCAGAAACGTTATATCGTCGCCGCGTTTTTTCACCGACGTGTTGAAGTTAAGCACGCCGGGTATCTCGCCTTCGATTTCGGTCAGCTCATGGTAATGCGTCGCAAAAAGCGTTTTTGCGCCTATCTTCTTCTTATCATTGACATATTCGAGCACCGCTCTGGCAATGCTCATGCCGTCGAATGTGGATGTTCCGCGTCCTATCTCGTCGAGAATTATAAGGCTGCGCGGACCTGCCGCCGCAAGAATGCGCGACACCTCCGTCATTTCGGTCATAAACGTAGACTGTCCCGCCGCAAGGTCGTCAGATGCGCCCACGCGCGTAAATATGCTGTCCACAACGCCTATTGACGCGTTTTTTGCGGGAACAAACGAACCCATCTGCGCCATTATGACAATAACAGCGACCTGACGCATATATGTTGATTTACCCGCCATGTTGGGTCCCGTTATTATGGCGGTGCGGTTGTCACCGCTGTCAAGATAGGTATCATTCGGCACGAACAGCGTACCGTCGAGATACTTTTCGACAACGGGATGTCTGCCGTCGTTTATCTCGATAACGTCGGAATTGTCAACGGACGGACGGACATATCCGTTTTCCGACGCGACGAGCGCGAGAGAACACAGCACATCGAGGACGGCAAGCGCGGATGCGGTGTTTCTGATTCTCAGCTGCTCCGACGCAACCGAATCGCGCACCGCCGCGAACAGTTCGAATTCCAACTTTGATATCCTGTCCTGCGCACCGAGCACTTTCGCCTCAAGTTCTTTGAGTTCCGGAGTTATGTATCTTTCGCAATTTGCGAGAGTCTGTTTTCTTATATAGCTGTCGGGAACGAGATCGCGGTAGGAATTGGGCACTTCTATGTAGTAGCCGAACACTCTGTTGTAACCTATGCGAAGTTTTCTGATGCCGGATTTTTCCTGTTCGCACCGTTCCGTTTCCGCCAGAAAGTCTTTCCCGCCGTTGACAACGGCGCGGAGATTGTCAAGCTCCTCACTGCAGCCCGACTTTATCATGCCGCCCTCCCTGACGGAGAAAGGCGGTTCGTCGACTATGGACGCGTCTATCATATTTTTGATATCGTCGAGCGTATCCATCGTCGAATATACTTTTTTGAGCAATTCCGATTTGCTGTTCTCGAGCGCGCTCCTGATATCGGGCAAAATCGAAAGCGTTTGCGACAGCGTGCGCAGTTCTTTTGCGTTCGCAGTGCCGTATACGATACGCGTTATGATACGTTCAAGGTCGTTTATTCCGCTCAGCAGCTCGAGTTCCTCGCCGCGCAGCACCGTATCGGAATACAGTTCTTCAACCGCGTCAAGACGCTTGTTAATCGCCGCAACGCTCAAAAGAGGCTGTTGTATCCATTCGCAGAGTTTCCTTTTTCCGGGTGCTGTCTTTGTCTTATCGAGCACCCACAAAAGCGAACCTTTTTTTTCACGGCGGCGTTCGTTTTCGATGAGTTCGAGGTTTCTCCTCGCCGCAGCGTCAAGCGACAGAAAACGGCTTTCGTTGTATATAACCGCATCGGTTATATTTGCGAGAGAGTTTTTCTGCGTTTCGTACAGGTATCCGAGAATACAGCCAAGCGATCGCACCGCGCCGTCAAGTCCGCCGAGCCCCATCTCCTCAACGGTTTTGCCGAAATGACTTTCAACGGTTTTGCGGCACGCAGCGAAATCGAAACATTCCTCGCTCCGCACCGCCGCGGTAATGTCGCACGAACGGTCGATATAAACGGTTACGTCGCGCACATTTACGCACTTTTCGCTTACGAGAATTTCACTTGGGTCAAAACGCGCAATTTCGTTGATTATCCTGTCGGACACTCTCGCCCCCGACAACTCGCTTACAAAAAGCCGACTCGTGGAAATATCGCAAAAGCTCAGTCCCGCGATTTGCCCGTCATAGTAAATACAGGCAAGATAGTTGTTTTTCGTTTCATCGAGCATCACGCTCTCGGTAACGGTGCCGGGAGTGATTATCCTGACGACCTCGCGCGAAACAAGTCCTTTCGCCGACGCAGGGTCTTCGGTCTGTTCACAGATAGCCACCTTGTAGCCTTTCGCGATAAGCCGCGCTATGTATCCCTCCGCCGCATGAAACGGTACGCCGCACATCGGAGCGCGTTCCGCCATGCCGCAGTCGCGTCCCGTGAGCACAAGTTCCAATTCACGCGACGCCGTCACCGCATCGTCGAAAAACATCTCGTAGAAATCACCAAGACGATAGAAAAGGATTGCGTCCTTATACTGTTCTTTGACTTTGATATATTGCTGCATCATCGGAGTAAATTCCGCCATTTTCCGTTCCTTTCCGTCCGTATCGGTCCCGCCGCTGTTTTACCGGCGGGAAACAAGCCGAGTGCGTATACATGATTGTTTTTCATCTCTTCATCGGGATAAATCCGTAATTTCTGATAATTTTGATGTTTTTGACAGTTTCGATAATTTCGATATTTTTCGATGTTTTCACCGGTTTTAATGCTGTCAGCGGTTTCGGGATTATCAGCCGCAGCCGCCGCATGTGCCGCAATTGCCCGTGCAGCCGCCTTCTTCTCCGCTCTGCGGTTCGCACGTTGCGGGATCTTCGCCGTTAACGCAAAGGGAAAGTATCTGTATAAGATAGTTCATCATATCGTCAACACCCTGCTTCGCTTCTTCGAATTTGCGCATGTTTCCGTTGAGCATGATTTCACCGTAGAGTTTTCTGAATTCCTCGTCAAGGCTTTCGAGCTTGGCGTTGTCGGGAGTATCCTTTTCGGATTCGTTCTTGTAGTTCATCTGCACGAGATTGAGCTTGCCTATGAGCGCATTAAGCTCCTTGTCATCGTCATTCGCCTTGCGTGCAGCGACAAAAGCGAGATATCTTTCATCCTGCTGAATTGCCGCGCCGAGTTCTCTTGTAAGTTTGATTACATCCATTTTTTTCTCCGATCGTTTTATGTAAAATTTTTGATTGCATTGCTGCTTTGCTGTTTGTCGTTTTATTCGCCGACTATCTCGCCGCCGAGCGTCCAGTTTCGAGCAGTCGTAACTTTAACATCCGCATAACTGCCGATAAGCGACGCGTCGCCCGGAAAATCTATCGTGACGTTTCCGTCAGTTCTGCCGGTCAGAATACCGTCGGCTTTTTCGGCTTCGTTTTCGACAAGCACTCTGAACACCTTACCCACGCTGTCGGCGCACCGTTTCGCCGCCGTTTCCTCCTGCGCCTTGAGCAGCTCCGAAAACCAACGAGATTTTTCTTTTGCTGGAATCGGGTCATCCATCGCAGCTGCGCGTGTACCCTCACGCGGCGAAAATATGAAAGTGAACAGCGAAGTAAATTCCACCTCGCGGATAAGCGACACCGTATCGAGAAATTCCTCGTACGTTTCGCCGGGAAATCCCACTATGACATCGCTCGTAAGAGAAATATCCGGCATGACCTTTTTCGCGTACGCGATAAGCTCAAGATAATGCTCCCGCGTGTAACCGCGGTTCATTTCCTTAAGAACCCTGTTGTTGCCCGACTGAAAAGGCAGATGCAGATGATGAGCGCATTTTTCGCACTCCGCCATGGCATCGAGCAGCCGCTCGTTGCAATCTTTCGGGTGAGAGGTCATAAATCGTATTTTGAAATCGCCCGGCAGCGCATTTATCCTGCGCAGCAGCTCGGCAAAATCCACACCGTCGTCACTGCCTTTGCCGTAGGAATTGACATTCTGCCCGAGCAGCGTTATTTCTCTGACGCCGGACGCGATAATTTCACGCGCTTCGTTCAAAACGTCATCACAACGCCGCGAACGCTCGCGCCCTCTTACATACGGAACTACGCAATAGCTGCAAAAGTTATTGCAACCGTACATAATCGGCAGCCACGCCTTAAAACCCGAATCACGGTACACTGGAAGTCCCTCCGCGACGGGAGCGGACGAATCGTCGGTATCAAACACGCGTTTGCCGCCGGACAGCGTCCTGTACATAAGTTCCGGGAGACGGTGAATCGCGAACGTACCGAACACGAGATTGACATACGGATAGCTCTTTTTTATCCTGTCCGCAACGTGACGCTGCTGCATCATACATCCGCAGAGTGCGATAATCATGTCGCGGTGCTGTTCCTTTATGGGTTTGAGCGCGCCCACGTTTCCGAACACTCTGTCTTCGGCGTGCTCCCTGACGGCGCAGGTGTTAAAAAGCACAAGCCGGGCGTTTTCAGGCGAATCGGTCAGCGTATACCCCATTTCGAGCAGCTGACCCGTCATTCTTTCGGAATCCGCGACATTTCCCTGACACCCGTAGGTGTGCACAAACGCCTTCGGCGGTTCGTTGTACTTTGCCGCGAGCACCGCTCTGACGAGCTGCGAATATTCTTTCTGTTTTGCTGTTTCCGACGGCGCAACAAACACCGTTTTTCCGTTTGCCTTCAAGGGCGGGTACCTCCGAATAAAAAGTGCCGCAGACGTTTTCTCCCGACGGTTCTTTTGCGTGAAAATTGTGCGGAAAATTTGTGTGTGAGAATTATTATATATAATATAACTAAAAAAGTAAAGAGGTTTGAAAGAAGAAAATCAAAATATATTTTCCGCCCGCGGCTTTTCTCCGTCGGATATGACTTTTACCGTTATCCTGCACTCCTCGAGCGTTTCTTTCAATTCGTCGATATTTCCGCTTTTGACATATTCCCTTATCAGTCCGTACGCACGGTCGAGGTCATCGGCGTCGGTGTGTTTCAGAAACGAGCCGAACAGTGTTTTGCAGTCGTCCCACGCGCCGCATGCCGCAAGAGCCGCGTCGCACATCTCTTCGCTGCCGTCCTCCGCGCACAGCGATTTGTCGAGTCCGGCGATAAGTTCATCGCCTTTCCTTGTGATATATGTTTCCGCCCCGACCGACAGAAAAAAAGATGCAAGCAAACAAAAAACCGCCGCCGCAAATCTGCTTTTCATGACTTTGCCCCCCGTTTTTCCGCACTCTGCGCGTCTTTTCTTATGAAGTTTATCCCGCCGCTCTTCTTCACCGTCATGAGAAAAACATCGTTCGGTTCTGCATTGAGTCCGTCCATTATACGCTTAAATTTTGCGTCGGTAAGTCCCGCCGATGCAAAATCCGCACGGTTTATTTTTCCGTCCGAAATAATAACATACGGATAGTCGCCGTCCGTCGGCACATTGCCGACCTGCCGTGCAATTGCCGGCTGCTCATCCGCGTGAAGCAGCACACTTAGACTGCCGTCGGTTTCCGCAACGGCGCACGACACCGACGAGATATCAAACACATCTTTTGACCGCAGCGACTCCATAAGATCGTCGACCGTGTACCTTATGCGGGCAAGCTGTTTCTGATCGAGCCTGCCGTCTTTTATGACCATTACGGGATTGCCCTGCAAAACCGCCCTGAACCTCGAATTTTTCATGCCGATATACGAAATAAGTATTTCCACTCCCACAAGAGCCATGACCGCGACAAGCGTGTTCAGCATCGGAATGTCGTTGTCCTGCATCGGCGTTGCGGCTATCTGTGAAAGCAGAATGGTAACAACCAGCTCCGTCGGCTGCAGCTGCGCTATCTGCCGTTTGCCCATAAGGCGCACCGCCGCAATCACCGCAACAAGCAAAATAAGTGTTCTGATAAAAGACGTCAGCATTTTCTCATCTCCGCGAAATGTTTTCTTTTTTTCGGCTATATCTAAGTATAACCGAAAAAAAACAGGCAATACCATTTTCAAAGCAAAAACATCCGCGAAAGGAAGATGAATGTGACAGACAAAAACGTGACAGACAAAAAAGACCCGATTTTCGCATCGCTTGATGCAAATACGGAAATACTCGAAAAAAAGTTTTCGGGCAGTTTCGACCTGCTGGTACGAAAATGCAAAATACAGTCCTCCGACGGCGCGTTCGTTCTGCTCGACGGCATGTGCGACGAATTGAAGCTGATTCAGTCCGTGATAACACCGCTGACGGAAAAGCACCTTTTTGCCGAAGCCGGTGAAAGTCTGCCGTCGAAGATAAAAAATCTGTTTTTCAAGGGCAGCGGCATAACCGAAAAAATCACATTGGACGATGCCGTGTCGGACATTTTGTCGGGATGCGCCGTACTTTTTATCGACGGCGAAACATCGGCTCTTTCGTTCAGCGTGCAGGGATACGTCAAAAAAAGCGTTTCCGAACCGCAAACCGAACAAAACGAACGCGGTTCCCGCGAGGGATTCACCGACAATTTCAAGGACAACGCCGCGCTTTTGCGCCGCAGACTGCGCACCTCAAATCTCGTCATAGAAAAATTGACGGCGGGCACGTTAAGCAACACACCTCTGCTTTTTTGTTATTTGAGAAACAAAGCGGACGCATTGCTTGTTGAAAAAGTCAAAAAACGCCTTGAAAAAATTCCGCTCGAGTCGGTGCTCGGGGCCGGTTATATACGCCCGTTTCTCGACAAAAAGCGTTTTTCAATGTTCAGCGACACAGGTCTTACCGAACGCCCGGACACATTCGCCTCAATGCTGTGCGAGGGCAGGATAGGAATAATAACCGACGGGACGCCGTTCGCAATCATCGTACCGTATCTTTTGACCGACTATTTTCATGTTCCCGACGATTACCTCACGCCCGTATATTATGCGACGTTTATGCGCTGTCTGCGGATTTTCTGTTTCATGATTGCCGCCGTACTGCCCGGACTTTTTGTCGCACTGTGTCTTTTTCACCCCGAAGTGATGCCGTCGGACATAATGTATGACATTGCGTCCGCAGAGAGCAGGACTCCGTTTCCGGTTGCCGTCGAAGCGATAATAATACATCTCATCTACGAGATAGTACGCGAAGCGGGACTGCGCATGCCGGTTGCCATCGGTCACGCAGTAAGCATCGTGGGTGCGCTTGTTATCGGCGACGCCGCCGTCACCGCCGGACTTATCGCCGCGCCGATGCTCATCGTCGTCGCGCTCACCGCCATATGTTCGTCGGTAGTTTCGCGTCTGCATGAAACGGTGGCTGTAATGCGGTTCGGATTTATAATTACGGGCGGCCTGACGGGACTTTACGGCATTATGCTGGGACTGGGGCTTATGATGCTCGACATGTCGTCGGTATCACCTTACGGGATACCGTTCACCGCGCCGTTTTCACCATTTATACGCTCGGCGCAGAAGGATAACATTTTACGTAAAAGCTGGCGTAAAATGGGAAAAAATTTAATAAATATCGACGAAATGAGAGTGTAAAAAATGAGGGGAAAAATCAGTGAATTTCAGTTCTTTGCTATCGTTTTTCTCTGCCGCGTCACCGAATTTTTTACGTATATAGCACCGCGTGAATCGACTGTTTTGCCAACAGATAGAATTTTTGCGATGTTGTGTTTTCTGGCAGTATGTGTTTTTGCACTGCTTCCCGTTATACTGATTTCACGGCGTTTCGGCAAGAAATCAATACCGTCGCTTGCAAAAGACGCTTCGCCGGTGCTCGGAAAAGTTACCGCATGCATATATATCGCAGCATTTGCATGGTGCGCGGCAGAAAGCGTATCGCGCTTCGAACTGTTTATAAGCACCGTAATGTTTCCCGACACGGACATCAACATCATAACGGCTCTGCTCATGCTTGCAGCCATATTTTCGGCGGCAAAAGGAACAGAGGCTGTAGGGCGTGCATCCGTTATGATTTTCGCAGTTCTCACCGCTTCGTTTGTCTTTATAATCATCACGAGCATCTCCGAATTTGACATTGTGAATTTTTCGCCCGTACTCTTTGACGGCATCGGCGGCTCTCTGAGAGAAGGATTTTCGGGCGCGTCGCGCACATGGGAAATTTTGTTCTTCGCTGCGATGCCGTCTTTTTTGAACGGCAATCCGGCAAAACCGGCAGCGGCATGGCTGACATTTTTCGCCGTCATTTCGCTCGTAGGTTTTTTCGTAATCGACGGCGTAACCGGACAGTACGGCGACCGTCAGATGTTTAAGCTCTACACTCTTACCGTACTCGCAAAACTCGGCATTCTCGAGAGGTTCGACGACGTGCTTATCGGCATATGGGTGCTGTGCGAACTGATTAAAGTGTCGTTTTGCATGATTGCATCGTCAAAAACATTTGAGGACGGTTTCGGCAAAAAAGCTCCGAAATATTTTCATGTCGCCGTATGCTGCGCCGTCTTTGCGATTTTTACGGCGGCGGCGCGTTCGGTCGGACGATTCGCGGAAACAGCAGGTTCAGTCCCCGCAAAAGCCGCGTTTTTCGCGTGCACGATTCTTTTGCCGTCAATCATCGGCGCACTTGCCGCCGTTTCACAAAGAAGGGCGGTAAGAAATGAAATATAAAAGAACCATTACCGCCGTCGCGGCGGCAATCACAGCGGCAGCACTGATAATTCTCTCATCGTGCCGCGGCATAAAGATAACGGAACTCAACGAAAGGCTCATCATTGAGGCGATAGGCATCGATTTTTCCGAGAGCGGATACACCGTAACGGTTCAGGCTCTTAACAGCGCATCCCCCGCAGACAATGCACAAAACGACGACCCCGAAAAGCTGACCGAAAACTATGTCTTCACAGGAAAAACCATAGGTGAAGCTCTGAACGGCATAAGCATCCACACCGGCAAAACGCCTCTGTATTCACAGGCACGCGTGTTAATTGTAGGCTGCAATACGGCAAAAGAAAACATCGGTGCAACGCTTGATTTTTTTCTGAGAGAATATACAACGAGATCCGATATTCTTATTGCGGTATGTGAAAAAAGCGCAAAAGACATGCTCGGCGCATCATTCGGCAAAAACACGATAGGCGCGACGGTCATCGAAAACGCCGTCAAGTCCGGAGAATACACCGGCAACGTTGTGAGCATCCCGCTTTACAAGTTCATGAACCTGTTGCTGGATGACAAAAGCGGGGCATTCTGTCCCGTCATCGGCACGCGAAAAAAAGATCTGAGCGAAGAAAGCCGCATCGAAATAATCGGCACGGCTCTTTTCTCGGACAACAAACTCACAGAAATTATCGATCGCGACGAAACGCGCGGTCTGCTTTACCTCATTGCCAGAATCTCCTCCGCCGATATTGCAGTCGAAACGGAAGAGGGCAAATTTACGGTTCGGGCGGTCAAGAGCAAAACAAGAGTAAAACCGCCGAAAAAGGGCGGTTCGGTGTTTTCAATTCAAATTAAAACGGAATGCGACATCATCGAGTTCGAATCGGACGATTTTACAAAACTTACCACGGAAACGGTTGAAAAAGTTCGGCGCGCATGCGAAGAAAAAATAAGGGAACAAGCCGAGCTTGCTATGACGGCGGCATACCTCGAAAACAGCTGCGACATATGCCGGTTCACACGCCGTCTATGGCTTTCCGACCCGAAACGATACAGGCAATCGACAGAATCGAACGGATATTTCAGCGAAAAATTCACTTCCGACATTGACGCGGACGTAAAAATGCGCCGTACGGGAAAAGAAACACTGTACGAAAAATAAATTTCGTCAAATGCTCCGGCGAAATACGCGCACGGCGCACCCCGTAAATGCGCAAAAACGCGGAGAAATACAGAAAAATGCCTGCCGCACGGCATTTCCGCAAACGGCAGGCTCTGTCTGTTTTTTTATTCACTGTACAAGCCGGCGGGCGAACAAGTTTGATTCCCGTCTGCATGATTTTTACATAATTGCCTTTTTGAAGTTCTTTTTGCCTCTCTTTATAAGTACGCCGTTCTTCAATGCAGCTTCGTCAAAAGACATTTTACCGTCGGTGACTTTTTCGCCGTCGACCGAAACGCCGCCCTGGTCAATTGCACGTCTTGCATCGGATTTCGATGCGCAAAGCCCCGTTTTGACAAGAAGCGCGGCAATATCTATCGTACCGTCGGTCAGATCGTCGCTTGAAATACGCGCTTCGGGTGCATTCGCGCCGCCGGAAACAAACAAACTGCGGGCGTTGGACTGCGCCTTTTCGGCTTCTTCCTCACCGTGGACAAGTTTTGTGAGTTCATAAGCCAGAATTTCTTTTGCCTCGTTAAGGCGGCTGCCCTCCCAGCCTTCCATGAGTTTGATTTCCTCAATGGGAATAAACGTAAGCATTCTGATGCACTTGAGCACGTCGGCATCGTCAACATTTCTCCAGTACTGATAAAAATCGAACGGAGAAGTCTTATTCGGGTCGAGCCAAACTGCATTTCCTGCGGTTTTTCCCATCTTGCGCCCCTGAGAATCGGTAAGAAGCGTGATAGTCATGGCATGCGCATCCTTGCCGAGCTTTTTCCTTATAAGCTCCGTACCGCCGAGCATGTTTGACCACTGGTCGTCGCCGCCGAACTGCATGTTGCAGTTGTAGTGCCGGAAAAGATGATAAAAATCGTAACTCTGCATTATCATGTAGTTAAATTCGAAGAACGAAAGCCCCTTTTCCATTCTCTGCTTGTAGCACTCCGCGCGAAGCATATTGTTGACGGAGAAGCACGTACCGACCTCTCTGAGCAATTCGACATAGTTGAGGTCAAGAAGCCAGTCGGCATTATTTACCATTTGAGCCTTGCCTTCGCCAAACTCTATAAAACGTTCCATCTGACGCTTAAAGCACTCCGCGTTGTGATTTATATCGTCCCTTGTAAGCATTTTTCTCATATCGGTACGTCCCGAAGGGTCGCCTATCATGGTAGTGCCGCCTCCGATAAGGGCAATGGGACGGTTGCCTGCCTGCTGAAGACGCTTCATAAGCGTAAGTGCCATGAAATGCCCTGCGGTAAGGCTGTCCGCCGTGCAGTCGAAACCGATGTAGAAGACCGCTTTTCCGCTGTTTACCATTTCACTGATTTCCGCTTCGTTCGTGACCTGCGCAATGAGGCCGCGCGCCTTGAGTTCTTCGTAGATTTGCATTTGTCTGCTCCTTTTTTGCATCGCAATTTTCAATTTTTATCCAAATATCATATGCACTTTTGCAAGGTCGATAACCGCAACAAACGAAGCTGCGGCAATACACGCCAACGCCGTAAACAACAATTTTTTTTCACATATCAGCTTCCCTTTTCTGTCGGCGGCGACGGTTGAAACCATCCAAAGTATGCTTGTGGGAGGGAGAAGAAACATAAAAAATTTAAGAACCGTAAACATCGGCGACGAAATAACAAGACGGTACTCCTCCGCGCCCCGCTGCGCGAGGTCGGAAACCGCCTGCGACATCATACTGTCGCGGCAGATGACGCAAACGACGTACGTGATTATCCAAACGATGCCGACGATGACGCAAACAGCCGTCATAAAATTATGGAAACGATCGGTGCCGAACATAACCCCGATACGGGAGAACAGCGGCAGCGCGTCGTTGTTTTTTTCTTTTTTCATTACGCTTTCCCCTCCGAAAGGAATCAAGAGAATATCGCGCCCACGCCGTATGTCAGCACGGACATAATAAGATCCGCCACAAACACGCCGAGCGCAACTATGGGCAGCGCTTTTTTGAACTCGATATCAAGCAGCGCGGCAAACAGCGAACCTGTCCATCCGCCCGTGCCGGGCAACGGAATCGCGATAAAAATGAGAAGTCCCCACTGCTTGTAACGCATGATTTTGTCACGGTTCTTGTCGGCTCTGCCTTCCATCTTTTCTATAAACTTCTTGAGAATGTTGTGTTTTTTCATAAATTCGAGTATCCGTCTTATGAAAAGCAAAATAAAAGGCATGGGAATCATGTTGCCGAGGTAGCAGATAAGGAACGCCTTTATAAACGGAATATCAAAGAGCTTTGCAATAATCATACCGCCGCGGCATTCAAGAACAGGCATAAGCGACGCAATAAACGCCGTAAGCTCTCCTCCCAACTTATTTGCGAAAATGTCAATAAACCACTGTGCAAGCCTTTCGGTCATGTTGTCCTCCTAAACAATTGCGTGTTCCGCCATGTATTTTTTTGCGGACACGAGAATTTCTTTGTCGTTTTCGAAACGAAGCATATTCACCGCATCATTGTAGCGAAGCCAGATGTAATCCTCAATCTCCTCTTTCTGGATGACGGTGTTTGTATCTTTGGTCGACGCCAGAAACACATCTACGCGTTTTTCGATTTTTGAGCCGATACGGTATTTTGATTCGGAACAAAAGCCTGTAAAAATATGTATATGCAGTCCCGTTTCTTCAAGAACCTCACGTTTTGCCGTCTGTTCGCGCGTTTCACCTCTTTCCATATGTCCCTTTGGAAATCCCCAATGGTTGCTGCGTCTGTTCTTTATAAGAAGATACCTGAACTCCTCGCCTATTTTCCGAAACACCACCGCACCGCATGAATGTTCGTAAAGACACTCGAGCGTATAAGCGTCGCGTTTTTCGGCGAACTCCAGAACATCTCTTATTTCATAGTCGATCCTTCTCATGTTCTTCGGCGCAACGACAAGAATCGATTTGTTGTTGCCCGTATAGTGCAAAACCGCAATTATCTTTCCCTCAAAAACCCTCACGGGATGATTTACTCCCAGAATATACGCGCCGAGCACAAAGTTTTTCTTATCTCTGCACGCTTCGGCTATACCGTAGTTTACCAAATACCGGATACCCGTCCTGACATCGAAGTAATTGCATGGTTTCGTCACTTTGACTTTAACCGTTTTACCTAACATACAGTTCTCCGCAATTTTTGTAATTTACCCGATGAACCCGCCGTCCGCAGAAACGGAATCATCCGCACCGAAATTCAATTTGCCCCCGCCGTATACAAAGGCGGGAACACCTTCACTAATTATATATAACACCGACGGCTTTTGCAAGTTATTTTTTATGCTTTTGAAACAAAACATGCGAAAAATGTAAAGCGGGGCGAATTCGACGCGTTTTTTTCGCAAAAAAATATTGTAATGGGCACGCGGGTGTTGTATACTGAGAGTACGCGGAAAAACCCGCGAACACAATATTTACCGATAACAGAGGTCATAAAAATGTCAGACGACCGTTTATTTACAGGTCCGGAAAACAAAGGCGGCGTTTCGCCGACTCCGTTTGCCGGACGTTCGGCGAGAGGTTACGGTTCGGGTTCAACCACTGTATTTACGAATACGGGCGCATCGGCGCACATACCGATCGCAGCACCTTACAAAACGAATACGGCAGCCGCACCGACGCAAACTCCGCGGACATCATCGCCGCCGGCGCAAACAACGCGGCAGACGCAATCCGGGCAAACAGCCGGCGCGAACCGTGATTCCGCTTCGCGTTCCGCGCGTCAAGCGAGCCGGACGACGCAGCCGAGTCAATCCGTCCGGCAGCAGCGCACACCCGTCCGAAGCGCGGAGAAAACTCCGGCGACAGAGAGCACAACGCCGTCCAAACCGTCAAAAACGTCAAAACCGCAGCCGTTTTCAAGGAAAGACACCGCAAAAAGCGTTTCTTCCGCGAATGCGTCCGACGGAGCCGGTACGGAAAAAACCGCCGGCGGCGACGGCAAAAAAACATCTCCAAAGAAAAAACACAGCAAAGGGAAAACCATTCTCACCGCCGTCCTTGCGATAATAATCCTGCTGTTCGGATGCGGCGCGGGCACTGTCGGTTTTATACTGAAAGACTACAAAAGTGCCGAATTTTCCGACAACATATACATTTCGGAGGACAAACTCAAGTCGAGTTCAAAAGTAACAAACATTCTCCTCATGGGCATTGATACAGAGAGCACAGAGGCTTCGACACGTTCCGATGCAATGATTTTAATGTCGATAGACTCCAAAAGCCACAAAATTAAGCTGACTTCATTCCTGCGCGACATGTACATTACCGTGCCGGGGCACGGTGAAACGAAACTTACGCATGCGTGCTCATACACCGGCGGCGGACCGCAGCTGACGTGTGATTCGATAGAGCTTAATTTCGGCGTCAAAATAGACGGGTATGCAAAAATAGGCTATGATATTTTCAGAGATATTATCGACGCGGTGGACGGTATAACCGTATCGGAAATAGACTCAACGGAATCAAAAGCACTTGCCGAAGCGGGCGTAAACATTGAGCCGGGCACAAACATCCACCTCGACAGCACGCAGGCACTTGCATACTGCCGCATAAGAAACGGTCAGTCGGACTTCCAGCGCACGGAGCGTCAACGCGAAGTAATAATGCTCATAATGTCAAAAATGGTGCGGACAAATCCGTTCAAACTCATTAAACTTGCACATTCCATCGCGTCGAAAATAAGCTGTTCCGTACCGAAAAGCAAACTAATCGGACTTGCATTAAAAGCTCTGCCGTGTCTGCTTCGCTCACCCGAACAGACGCAGATACCTGCGGACGACACATGGGAATACGGCACACGGGACGGAATGTCGGTCGTGCTGGTCAATCTCGAAAAAAACAAAAATTTTCTCTCGGAATGGATATACGGGGAATAAACACTTGAATTATCCGGAACAAAGGAATATAATAGGGTATCAAAAATAACGGAGGGAAAAAAGATGTCAAAGCTTTTCAACGTTTATTGCAGAGCATATCAAACCGTAATGAAATTTGCGGTCAATTTCCTCGACTGGACGGAACCCGAGCTTATCAAGGGCGAAGGCGCCGTTAAACTCCTTCCCGCCAAGATTAAGGAAAAAGGCCTTAAGAGCGTCCTCGTCGTAACGGACAAGGGACTTATGGGACTTAATCTCCTTGACGGTCTTTTCAAAGGACTCGAGGAAACAGGAATCGACTATGTCGTCTACGACGGAGTTCAGCCGAACCCCACGATAGACAACATCGAAGCCGCGCTTGAGCTTTACAAAACCAACGGATGCGACGGTATAGTTGCTTTCGGCGGCGGTTCGCCGATGGACTGCGCCAAGGCGTGCGGCGCAAGAGTGGCGCGCCCCGATAAGAGCATCCCCGAAATGCGCGGAGTACTCAAAGTCATCAAAAAACTTCCGCCCCTTTTCGCCGTTCCGACCACGGCGGGAACAGGCAGCGAAACCACGATTGCGGCGGTTGTTTCAAACCCCGTAACTCATGAAAAAAACGCCATAAACGATCCGAGACTCCGTCCCAAGGTGGCGGTTCTCGACCCCGAACTTACCGTAGGTCTTCCCAAAAAGATTACATCCACCACGGGTATGGACGCGCTAACGCACGCGGTTGAAGCCTACATAGGCAGATCCAACACCAAGTCGACACGCGCATGCGCCGAAAAGGCGACAAAGATGATTTTCGACAATATTCTCACGGCTTATGAGGACGGTAAAAACATTACCGCCCGTGAAAACATGCTTGAAGCGTCATATCTGGCCGGGCTTGCGTTTACCAGAGCATATGTCGGCTATGTGCATGCAATTGCGCATAATCTCGGCGGCATGTACGGCACGCCTCACGGTCTTGCAAACGCCGTGATTCTCCCCTATGTTCTTGATTATTTCGGCTCGTCGGCTTACAAACCTCTCGCGAAACTTGCAGACGTTGCGGGGCTTGACACCGCCGGAATGAATGAAGAACAGAAGGCGCAGCTGTTCATTGCGAAGATAAGGGAACTCAACGAAAAGATGGAAATTCCGTCGAAGTTCGATTTTATCAAGGAAGAAGACGTTCCCACTATCGCAAAACGGGCGCTCAAGGAAGGCAACCCGCTCTACCCCGTCCCCAAAATTATGGACATGGCGGACTGCACTTTTGTCATCAGAGAACTGATGGCGTAAACCCGACAAATTACGGTTTTACGACGGGGTTGCCGCTTTCGGACGCGGCAGCTCCGTTTTTCCGTTTTATTGAAAACGGAAAAAATCCAAATTACCGAACATTTAAAAAACTTCGCATCCGAAGTTTTTTATTTTTTTTAATTTAGAGTCGGATATATTGATTTTATTTAAACCGACGTGCTATAATGGATTGAACTTTACAAAAAATTCGGTAGGGCGGGAAATCGTCAACCCAAGGAGGATACTCATGGAAAAAGTCAGACTGGGCATTGTAGGCGTAGGCAACATGGGTTCGAGTCATCTGAACAACTACGTCAAAGGACTTATGCCGGAAATCGAAGTGACCGCAGTTGCGGATATCAGACCCGACAGGCTCAAAAGAGCGGCGGAGATATGCCCGTCCGTAACCTGCTTCGACACGGCGCAGGAGCTTTTTGCCGGCGGACTTTGCGACGCTGCAATCATTGCCACACCGCACTATTCGCATCCTTCTCTCTGCATGGAAGCGATGAAAGCGGGACTGCACGTAATGAGCGAAAAACCCGCGGGGGTTTACACAAAACAGGTACGGGAAATTATAGATTTCGCAAAAACAAGCGACAAGACATACGCAATCATGTTCAACCAGCGCACCAACTGCGTTTACCGCAAAGTTAAAGAACTTGTTTCGGGCGGCGAGTACGGCGAGATAAGGCGCGTAAGCTGGATTATCACGTCGTGGTTCCGCACACAGTCTTACTACGATTCGGGCGACTGGAGAGCGACATGGGCAGGCGAAGGCGGCGGCGTGATGCTAAATCAATGCCCGCACCAGCTTGACATGTGGCAATGGATATGCGGCATGCCGTGCAGGATAAAGGCTGTTTGCAGAGAGGGTCAATGGCACGACATCGAAGTCGAAGACGATGTTACGATATATGCGGAGTATCCAAACGGCGCATCCGGAACTTTCATCACCTCAACCGGCGACTGTCCCGGCACGAACCGCCTTGAAATAACAATGGACAAGGCAAAAATCATTTGCGAATTTAACGACAAAAAGAATGACTACGACCTCGAAATATACGTTCTTGATACGCTTACATCCGAATTTATAAAAAGCGCGAAAGACGGATTCGGCAAAATAGACGGCAACCGCATAATTCCCGAAACGGACGGAAAAAACGAACAGCACGCGGGCGTTATGAACGCTTTTGCGGCGCATATTCTCAGAGGCGAACCGCTTACGGCGGAGGGCGCGGAAGGCATAAACGGACTCACAATTTCAAATGCCGCTTTCCTGTCGTCGTGGCTTGACAAAACGGTGGAAATTCCGTTTGACGAGGAACTTTATCTGGAGCTTCTTCAAAAGAAAATCGCCGGTTCGAAAAAGAAAGAAACGGTGAACGATTCGTTAAAAGGAGATATGAGCTCCACATTTTGATTGCAAAAACAGCCGCACAGATAAAAACGATCGATTTCGATAACGGCATATCAGTGCGCCGAAAGGAAATGCCATTTTATGTTATTCTCAGTGGATTTAGGAATAGATCTCGGCACAGCAAACACGCTCGTGTGCATAAAAAACAAGGGAATCGTTGTCCGCGAACCTTCGGTGGTTGCGGTGGATGTAAAGGCGAATCCGCCCAAAGTCGTCGCCGTAGGCAACGAAGCGAAACAAATGATAGGACGCACGCCCGGCTCGATAACGGCGGTAAAGCCGCTTAAAGACGGCGTTATTGCCGACTTTGACATGACGGCGGACATGCTGTCAAGGTTCATAAAAAAAGCAATGAGCGGTTCGCCGTTCGGCAGGGCGCGTGTCATGATATGCATCCCGTCGGGCGTAACCGAAGTCGAGCGCAAAGCGGTGCACGACGCGGCGAAAAGCGCGGGGGCACGATACGTCAGTCTTATCGAAAAACCGATGGCTGCGGCGATAGGCGCGGGGATTCCCGTTGCGGAGGCTTCCGGCAGGATGGTTGCCGATATCGGCGGCGGCACAAGCGAAATCGCCGTCATTTCACTCGGCGACATCGTAACGTCGCGCTCGATAAGAGTTGCCGGCGACGTGTTTGACGAAACGATAGTGCAGTTTGTCAAAAGGAAATACAACCTTCTTATCGGCGAGCGCACGGCTGAAGAAATCAAAATCAGCATCGGCTCGGCTGCGCCGTACGAGGGCGAAGGCGCAATGGACATACGCGGCAGAAATCTAATAGACGGTCTGCCGAAAAACATTGAAGTGACGTCGGAAGACATAAGAGAAGCTCTTTCCGACCCGGTGTCGCAGATTGTCGAGGCTATCCGTTCGACGCTTGAAAAAACGCCGCCGGAGCTCGCGTCAGACATAATGGACGCGGGAATAATGCTCACGGGCGGCGGCGCACTACTTCGCGGACTTGATACGCTTATATCCTCCGCAACGGGCATGCCCGTGAAAGTTGCGGAAAATCCGCTCGACTGCGTCGTTACGGGAACAGCCATATGTCTTGAAAAAGACACACTTAATATTTTCAATCGATAAAAAATCGGAGTAATACGAATGCGCAGTTTTTTTTCAGGCACAAAATTCAAGATAATACTCTGCGTCATGCTGTCGCTGCTGCTCGGCATATTTGTTGCCGCGGTTTCAACCGACGGCACTTCTCCCGTTACCTCCGTCGCGGGAAAAATTTTCGCTCCGCTGAATTCCATATCGGAAACGGCAGCGAAAAAACTCGCGCAGTTCGGCGCAGGATTCAAATCATCAAAAACGTACATCGATGAGATAAATTCACTTCAAAATGAGCTTGAAAGCGCACGCAGCGAACTTGCGGACTACTACGACACTCTTCACAGGCTCAACTCCTACGAGTCGTTTCTTGAAATAAAATCCGAAAATCCCGACTACACTTTCGAACCCGCCGCAATCGTAATGCGCGACACCGGCGACCTGTACGGCGCATTCACCGTCGACAAGGGCAGCGACGACGGGATTGCGGTAAACGATCCCGTTATCTACGGCAAGTATCTTGTCGGGTGCGTCAAGGAAGTTTCGCAAACCACCGCAGTTGTCAGAACGCTGCTCGACCCGAAAATCAGCGTAAGCGCTTACGAGATACGAACCCGTGAGGACTGCTACACGGAATCCGATACGGAGCTTGCGAAATCGGGAGAAATAAGGATATCCGGACTGTCGCGTTCCACTCCCGTCGTTCCCGGCGGAATAGTATGCACATCGGGAACCGGCGGAATTTTCCCGAAAGATCTTATAATAGGCACGGTTTCGGAAGTGGTAAACGACGAAACGGACATTTCGGCGTACGGCCGCGTTACGCCGGGTGTTGACAGCAAAGACATAACAGACGTCTTTATCATAACATACTTTAACGGTCAGGCAAATTCACGCGGTCAGAGCGGAGATACTCAATGAGAAAGGAAACAAAACTCAGAATAGCACGCCGATGCATTTTTGCGGCGGCAATAATCACGGTATTTTTACTTCAGTACACAGCCTCGTTCGTTTCGTACCGTTTTTCGTTCCCTACGGGACTGCTGCTGCCGCTTACCGTTTCGATAGCGATGGCGGAACGCGAATACGCCGGATTGTGTTTCGGACTTCTGGCAGGGGTGCTGACGGATACCGTTTCGACGGTGACCGACGGCGTG
Organism: bacterium; assembly: GCA_963657065.1. Taxonomy (GTDB): domain Bacteria; phylum Bacillota; class Clostridia; order Oscillospirales; family Acutalibacteraceae; genus RUG806. The sequence goes on along the minus strand of CAVKLD010000018.1, from coordinate 9,204 downwards.
TTCACTCTGTTTTATGCGGTTATCGCGTGCGCCGCCGGACTTCTCGCACATTACGTTTTCAGAAATACGATGTTCACCGCAATGCTTTTCACCGCCGTATCGGGGGCGGCGTACTGCGGAATACTGCTTATTTTCAACTGTCTGATACATGATGCGTCATACACAGGCGAACTGCTCAAAAGCATATACATCCCGTCGCTTGTTCTGTCCGCAGTACTCACACCGATCGTATTCCGTCCCACAATCTACATTCACAACCGCATGCGTTCCGCCGAAACGGCGGTGCATACGACGTCGGTACATCCACGTTAAGCCATGAGAACAGACAAAAAGAAAAAACAGCCGAGAATAACCGTTTTTACGATCGCGTCCGTGCTTGCGGTAGCGGTCTTTGCCGCCGTGCTTTTTGTTATTCAGGTAAACGGCGACGAAAGCGGCAGCGTATCATCAACAGCCGTAAAAAACTACAATGTAACGGTAACTGCTTCGCGTGGCGAAATACTCGACCGCAGCGGAAATGCGCTCGTATACAACGAGCAGGTGAATTCACTGATATTCAACGCTCTTGAATTTCCGTCGGAAAACAATGAGATAAACACCGTTATTTTAAGTCTTATAAATCTGCTGGAGAGCAAAAACGAGGAGTGGATAGATGATCTGCCGCTGACATTTGATGAAAACGGCACGCCGTCTTTCCCGGAGGACAGTGAGAGCGACATCACAAAAATGAAATCGCCGTCCATGCTGAACCTGAACCCGTATGCGACGGCGCAAAACTGTTATGACGCGATGGCGGAAGAATTCGAATTGGAGAAATATTCAAAAACAGACGCAATAAAACTGATGTCCGTTCGGTATAACATGAAAAAAAGCGGTTTTTCCGTATATGCACCGTACACGTTCAGCGAAGACGTTTCCGTCACAACGATTGCGTACATAAAGGAAAACAACGATTTTTATTCGGGTGTGGACGCTCAGGTGCGTTCAATACGCAAGTACACCGGCAACGGCACGCTTGCCGCGCATCTTCTCGGCACGGTCGGTGCTTTAAGTGCCGACGAATACAATGAAAAGAAAGCACAAACCGAAGAAGCGTTGAGCGACGCCGCATCGGACAGCGAAAAAACGGCTCAAATCAAAGCCAACGCTTATTCAATCACGGACTCCATCGGCAAAAACGGCATTGAAAAAGCAATGGAGGAATATCTGCGCGGCAAAAACGGCGTAAAGACGCTGTCGGTCGACAAAGACGGCAACATCGGGGAAAGTTACTCGGTCGTTCCCGAACAGGGCGGCACGGTGGTGACGACGATAAGCAAAGACATACAGGAAATAGCGCAGTCGTCGCTTGAAGAGCGAATAAAAGCCGTCACCGACGATAAAGCAATAGCGCAGGGACTCACACCGGCGGGTGCGGTTGTGGTGCAGGACGTAAAAACGGGCGCGGTGCTTGCCGCGGCGACATACCCGAGTTACAGTCTTGCGACGTACTACGACGACTATGACGAGTTAAGTCAGGACGCCGGAAAACCTCTTTGGAACAGAGCGTTTCAAAGTGCGTACTCCCCCGGCTCAACCATGAAGCCGTGCGTCGCGCTCGCAGGACTTGAAGAGGGCATTATAACGAAAGATTCAAAAATCCTGTGCACGGGGCAGTATACATATCTCGACCAGACTTTCGCATGTTTCAATAAAAACGCGCACGGAAATATCAACGTTCAGCGTGCGCTCGGCGTATCATGCAACATTTTCTTCTTCGAAATCGCGCGTCAGCTTGGCATCGAAAAGCTGAACGAATACTCAAAGCTGTTCGGACTGGGGCAGAAAACCGGCATAGAAATCGACGAAGCGGAAGGCATTCTCGCCGGTATTGAGTACCGCGATTCCGTCGGCAAGGGTTGGAAACCCGGCGAAACGCTGCTTGCCGCCATCGGTCAGTCGGACAACTCTTTTACGCCGCTGCAGCTTGCAAACTACTGCGCGACGATAGCAAACGGCGGCACTCGTTACGTCCCGTATCTCGTCAGCAAAGTGCTTTCGGCGGACTACGGCACAACTCTCTACGAACACGAACCCGAAGTTGCCGCGCAAACAAACATAAGCGAGGAGTCCATCGAAACCGTGAAAGGCGGCATGTACATCGTCGCGAACGAAACAAGCTGTGAACCGTATCTCGGTCATTTGAAATACAAGGTTGCGTGCAAAACCGGTACGGCGGAAAAAACACGCCGCGTGAATGATGTATATGTGGAAGGCACCGACGGTTTTCTTATCGCCTTCGGTCCGTACGATGACGCTGAAATCTCGATTGCCGTCGTTATCGAAAACGCCGGCAGCGGCGCATCTACGGCACAGGTTGCGGCGGATATATTCGAATATTACTTCTCAAAAATGGGCGAAGTAAGAAACGTACGCACAGAAAATACGCTTATCGACTGATGAAAGGAATTTTTACCTATGGCAACAAAGATAGTCATTGCATCGGGTAAAGGCGGAGTAGGCAAATCCACCACGGCGGCAGGACTGGGCAAGGCGCTTGCCCGACAGGGCGTAAACACCCTGCTCATTGACTGCGACGCGGGGCTTGCGTCGCTCGACACCATGCTCGGATGCCGCGAGTCCGCCGCATTCGGGTGGTTTGATGTTTTCAACGGTTCGTGCCAACCTGCGGACGCCGTAACAAGTGTATTCGATAACCTGTCGCTCATAATCGCCCCCATTTCAACGGTCGATTCGGACAGTCAGGATGCGATAAAGGACTTGACTGCGGCTCTCGACAAAGATTTTGATGTGATAATAACGGACGCACCGGCGGGACTCGGAACAGGCGTGCTCAGAGCGGCTGCGGCAGCCGACTACGGTATCATTGTCGCAACGGGCGACGAGATATCGGTGAAAGGCGCGGCGGCGGTGGATGAAAAACTTCGTGCGGCAGGCGTTTCCGATACGCGCATCATAATAAACAGATACGATTTAAAAGCTGCAAAAAAGGGCAAACTTATGACCGTGAACAAGGTCATAGACGATTCCCTCGTAAGGCTCATCGGCATAATCCCCGAAGACGAAATACTGCTCTACCGCAACTCAAAAAAGAAAAAAAACCTCTCCGCGGGCGCATTCGACAGAATTGCGCAGAGAATAACGGGCAAAAATGTCGAATTAAAGTTATCTCTTCTGAAATAACCCTTGCCATTTATCTGTAATTATGATATTATATAGGGTGATGATACCGTACCTTTTTTATATCGGCATTTTTACAAAAGCATAAATAACATAATCAGAAAAGGAAAAAACAAAAATCAAGACAGGACGGTGAAGTAATGCTTATAGCACTTATAGCACACGATTCAAAAAAAGAACTAATGACACAATTTTGTATTGCATACTGCGGAATTTTAAGTCATCACACATTATGCGCAACGGGCACTACCGGAAAGCTGGTTGAAGACGCTACCGGACTGCCGATAATAAAATATTTGAGCGGTTCGCAAGGCGGAGCACAGCAAATAGGCGCACGAATTTCGTGCAACGAAATAGACCTTCTGCTCATGTTCAGAGATCCGCTCAATCCGAAACCATACGAACCGAACGATCATGATTTGTTAAGACTGTGCGATGTGCACAACATCCCGGTCGCAACAAACATCGCCACGGCGGAGTCGCTCGTAAGAGGACTGGAACGCGGCGATCTTGACTGGCGCGAGCTTGTAAAAGAACATCTGTAAAATTATGCAAGGAGACAATTTATGACACTTCTCACAAAGGCACCGCGCGGAATGGCAGACGTTCTGCCCGATGAATGCAGCAAACGTAAATTCGTGGAAAATGTGCTTTCTCAATGTGCAATGCATTCCGATTTCAAAGAAATACGCACTCCCGTATTTGAGCACACGGAGCTTTTTAAGCGTTCGGTAGGCGAAACGACCGACGTCGTGCAGAAAGAAATGTACACTTTCGAGGACAACGGACACCGCAGCATTACACTGCGTCCGGAGGGCACGGCGGGATGCGCGCGCGCATTTCTCGAGCACGGTCTTTTCAACGAACCTCTCCCGCAGAAATACTACTATATGACTTCGTGCTACCGCTACGAAAAACCGCAGGCGGGACGTTTGCGCGAATTTCACCAATTCGGAGTCGAAACGCTCGGCACGGACTCTCCCGCAGCCGACGCGGAGATAATCGCGCTTGCAAATAATATTTTCGAAACGTTCGAAATTTACAGTGTGCGTCTTGAAATAAACTCGATAGGCTGTCCCGAATGCCGCAAAAAATACCACGCGGAGCTAAAAAAATATTTTGAAGAGCGCAAAGACAATCTTTGCGAAACATGCCTTACGCGCCTTGAAAAAAACCCGATGCGCATTCTGGACTGCAAAAGTCCCGTCTGCGGCGAGATTGCGAAAGACGCGCCGGTAATGCTTGACTTTTTGTGCGATGATTGCAAATCGCACTTTGAAAAAGTAAAAAAATACCTCAATGCAATGAATATTGATTACGTCGTCAATCCTCACATCGTCCGGGGGCTCGACTATTATACGAATACCGTTTTTGAATTCGTTTCCTCGGCAATAGGTGCGCAGGGCACGGTTTGCGGCGGAGGAAGATACAACGGACTTATAAAGGAACTGTCAGGCGACAGCATTCCCGCATGCGGTTTCGGAATGGGCATTGAACGCCTTATGCTGCTGCTGGCGGCAAACGGCACTGAGCTGCCGAAAGCCCCGCCGCCGGTATTGTACGTAATTCCCGCATCTCCGGAATATTCGTTCGAAGCGATGAGAATCGTGTACGAATTGAGAGATGTCGGTATTTACGCGATAACGGATCTTGCGGACAGATCTCTCAAGGCGCAGATGAAATACGCCAATAAACGGGATGTTATGTTTACGGCGGTTCTGGGCGGCGACGAAATACAAAACGGCAAAATTAATGTTAAGAACATGTCCGACGGTGAGATATTCGATTTCGAGCTTGACGATTTCATCGATGATTTTTCGGATTTTGCGGAAAAAACAATTTATGAATCGTTATTCGGCGATTTGGATTCCGATTTCGGCGGCTTTTTTGATGACGACTTTGATGATGATTTTGATGATGATTTTGATGACGATTTTGACGGCGGCAACGACGGCGGTGACGGAAAAAGACCGCATCTGTCGCTCCTGAACGGAGGAAAAAAATAAATGGAATTTTTGGCAGGATTAAAAAGAACCGACTACTGCGGCAATTTCAGAGCCGCCGACATAGGAAAAGAAATTACGGTTTTCGGCTGGGTACAGAGAGCGCGTAACCTCGGCGGACTTATTTTCATAGATCTGCGCGACAGAACCGGCATTCTGCAGCTTGCCTTTGACGAGAACACCGACAAAGACGTTTTTGAAAAAGCCGCATCAGCAAGAAGTGAATACGTCCTTGCAGCCGTAGGCACGGTGCGTGAGCGTTCGGCGAAGAGCGACAAACTTCCAACCGGCGACATAGAGCTTTTTGTAACTCAGCTGCGCATTTTGTCAAAGAGCGAAACGACGCCGTTTGAGATAGTTCCCAACTGTCAGACAGCGGAAACGACGCGTCTTAAATACCGTTACCTCGATTTAAGACGACCCGACCTGCAGTCAAACATACTTTTCAGAAACAAAGTCGCAAAAATCACCCGCGACTACTTTTACGAGAACGGCTTCATTGAGATAGAAACGCCGATACTTATGAAATCCACCCCCGAAGGCGCGCGCGACTTTCTTGTTCCGAGCCGTCTTCACAACGGGGAGTTTTATGCGCTGCCGCAGTCGCCGCAGCTTTACAAGCAACTTTCGATGGTTGCCGGCTTCGACCGCTACATGCAGATAGCGCGTTGCTTCCGCGACGAAGATCTCCGCGCTGACCGTCAACCCGAATTTACGCAGATTGACCTCGAAATGAGTTTTGTTGACGTTGACGATGTTCTCGAACTGATTGAAGGATTCATGAAGAAACTGTTCAAGGAAACACTCGACGTCGACATAGTCACTCCCCTGCCCCGCCTCAAATATAAGGACGCGCTTGAACGCTACGGTTCAGACAAACCCGACACGCGTTTTGCGATGGAGTTGTTCGACCTCACCGATACCGTTAAGGACTGCGGTTTCAGCGTCTTTGAAAGCACCGTTGCCGACGGCGGTACGGTCAGAGCTTTCACGGCAAAAAATGCGGTGCATGAGCTTACGAGAAAAGAAATAGACAAACTCACCGAGCATGCAAAAGGCATCGGCGCAAAGGGGCTCGCATGGGTTCGCATAACCGACGACGGCGTATCGTCCTCGTTCGGCAAATTTATCTCCGAAGAGAAGATGAACGAAATACTCGCAAAGGCGGGCGCGGAAAAGGGCGACGTAATTCTCATTGTCGCCGACAAGAGAAAAACGCTTGCGCTGACCACACTCGGCACGTTGAGAAACGAAGTCGCAAAGCGGCTCAACATAATAAAGGACGGCTACAATCTCCTCTGGATAGTTGAATTTCCGTTCTTCGACTGGGACGACGAAGCGCAGACATGGGTAGCGATGCACCACCCGTTCACCGCTCCCCTTGACGAATGTCTTCCCTACCTTGAAAGCGACAAGGGCGCAGTCAGAGCAAAGGCGTACGACCTTGTGCTCAACGGCATTGAACTTTCAAGCGGTTCCATACGTATAACGAACCCCGAGCTCCAGAGCAAAATCTTCGAACTTCTCGGTCTTTCCGACGAAGAAGCGCATCAGAAATTCGGTTATCTGCTCGACGCGTTCCGTTTCGGTCCGCCTCCGCACGGCGGCATGGGCATAGGCCTTGACAGACTTGTAATGCAGATGCTCGGCGCGGAAAGTCTTCGCGACGTTATCGCGTATCCCAAACTCAAAGACGCAACAGAAGCAATGACGGAGTGCCCGTCGCCCGTTGACGACGATCAGCTCAAGCTGCTCGGACTTTCAATTGACAAATAAAAATTTTTCAGCCGCCGTATCCACGTACTGCGGCTGTTTGATTATCACTTTTTTCGGCGGTGAAAGAGATGAACAACAAAACGCTCAGATTCAAAAACGGAAAATTCAAAATAATGCAAATTGCCGACGTTCAGGACATTTTCCCCGTTTCGGAAGATTCAATCAAACTCCTGACGCTCGCCATTGAAAAAGAAAAACCCGACCTTGCCGTTTTCACGGGAGATCAGATTTATGGACTCGACCCGCGCATCCGCATGGGCGGCGCACGCAAAAACGTCGAGGCGGTCATTTCGGCGCACCTTGCTCCGCTGAATGCTGCGGGAGTGCCGTTTTGTGTAACATTCGGGAATCACGACGCACAATGCGGCATATCAAACGCCGAGCAAAGTCTTATGTACGCAAAATATCCCGGGTATATCGGCGGTGAACAGCGCGACGGCGATCACGGCACGGCGGCGATTTCGATTTTTGACGAATCCGGCGAAAAATGCGTGTTTGAACTTTTCCTGTTCGACAGCGGCGGGCAAAGCGCAACGGGCGAGTATTTTCCCGTCAGCAAAGAGCAGCTCGAATGGTACGGAGAAATCCGCAAACGCGAACTTGAAGGCAAGGGAAACATTCCCCATATTGTTTTCCAGCATATACCGGTGCCTGAATTTTACAACGTGATAAAAAAAGTCCCGCGCCATACAAAAGGCGCGGTAGAAGCGTTCAGAACACACAAAAACGAGTTTTATGTTTTGCCGGATGAAATCAAATCAAGCGGCGGGTTTATGTTTGAATCGCCCGCGACACCGGACAAAAATTCCGGTGAATTTGACATTCTGAAAAAAGACGGCGGTTGTCTTGCCGTTGCGGTCGGACATGACCACATAAACTCATTTGTCGCTGAGCTTGACGGAATAAAATTGATATACACGCAGTGCGCAGGGTTTAACGTATACGGGCCGAAAAGGAATCGCGGCGTGCGTATCTTTGAGGTAGACAAGAGCAATTCCAGAAGTTTTTCAACTCACACGCTCACTTTTGACGAACTTTGCTCGGACAAACTCAAAAAACCGCTCACCGAATTTGTGTTGACGCACCTGCCCACAAGCATGGAACAGATAAAACGCATCGCATCGGTCACCGCCGCAGTGACGGCGGCAACAGCGGCAGCGTCGGCAATTATCATAACAAGAAAAGCAAAACGTCAAAAAAAACTGTGAATAGCTAAATAGGATAACGCACTTTGACAAAAGCCGCCAATGCAGCATTAAAGACAAACAGACTTAAGCTGACGGGAATCGATTTTTTGGGAATAAAAATACCACCGGGGATTTTTCCCGTCGGAAGAGTAAGCGTTTCATTTTTTGTTGTAATCGCACTTTTGACACTGCGCCATAATGTTGCCGCTGCTTTCTCTCTGAAAAACACCCGCCCATTTGCAGATGCCCTGTAGAATCGGAACAACCGATATTCCCTTTTCCGTCAAAGAATACTCCACCCTCGGCGGTATTTCGTCATATTGCTTGCGGGTAACAAGACCGTCTGAAATAAGTTCTTTTAATGTGGCAGCAAGCACGGCATCCGTAATATTCAACATTTCATTGCGAATACTGCTGTAACGCAATGTACCTCTTTCATTCAGAACACAAATCACACGGGATTTCCATTTCCCTCCGAAGACTTCAAGGCCATATTCCAACGGGCATCTGATGTCCGATTCCAATTTTTTTTGATACACTTTCGACGCCTCCGATTTTTTGCTCCTATTATACCGCAATCCGTGCACAGCACGCAAAAATTCGCGGAATACAAATTTTGCAGTTGAGATTATTCTAACACATACACTAAAAAAAAGATAGTAACTATTAAATTTATAAGTAACTAATAAACTTCTTTATATCTTCCGTGTATCGTGCAAGTGCGGTATACTGTTCCTGCATTCATGAAATGCAAAGCAAAAAAATACCCGGAGGTATCCGCAATGGAAGTTAAAGCTTATCTTGAAATCACAATGGTCATCAACTCGGAAAAACGTCCCGCTGCAGCAAAAGTCTACACCGACTATCGTCAGCCGTTCCTTGACAATATCAAAGGCGCACTGACAAAGGAACTTCTCATCCGTAATGAAGATGTTCAAGTTATCCACGGCTTCGACAGCATGGATCACGCAAAGGCATATTTGGAAACCGACATGTTCAAAAACGATGTTTTTGTCGGATTGAAGCCGACATGGGCTGCCGATCCCGATGTTCGCTTC
>CAVKLD010000017.1:0-32102 GCA_963657065.1 bacterium | reverse complement strand
GATAATGGTTACTATATACCCAGAATGTACTGGTTCAAGTATGAGACGATTGAGTGGCAGGTGCTTTCATTTGACAAAACTACCGGCAACGCAATTGTCGTAAGTAAAAAAATCCTTGATTCACAGCCGTTTAACGAGAATGAAGAGGGCGGAAACAAATATGCGGAGAGCGATATTCGCGAATGGCTTAACGGTACGTTCTACGACATGGTTTTCGGTGAGAGCGAGAAGAGCACAATAGTTGCAACTACGCTCGACGACAATACCTCAACCGATAACGTGTGGCTTTTGAGTACGAGCGAAGCTACAAACAAAGCATATGGTTTAGACGGAACTAATACAACAATAAGAAGCGCATTCGGCACAGATTACGCGTTGTGTCAGGGGCTGTTTCAGAAACCTACAATTGGAGGTCTTTGGCGTCTTCGCACCGCCGGTAGAGAAAAAGACTATACATGGTTCATCGACAACGATGGAAAGTGCACTGAAGGTAAAAATGTCAGCTTAACACAATTCGGTATCCGCCCCGCTATGACCGTTCATCTGACGGATGCTAAAGAGTGTGAACATACCAATAAAAAGACGGTTGTAGAAAACGAAATTAAGGCAACTTGTGACCGCAACGGCAGTTACGACGTGGTAGTTTACTGTGAAGATTGCGGAAAAGAGCTTTCAAGAGTTACCGCAATAATCGACAAGCTCCAGCACGACTTTGAACTTGTTTCCGAAACTTCTGCAACATGTACTAAGGACGGCAAAAAGTCCTACAAGTGCAAAGAATGCACGGAGACAAAGACCGAAACGATTCCCGCGCTCGGTCACGACTTCACCGAAGAAATAGTCGATGAAGCGCACCTTGCAGCAGCTGCAACTACCGAAGCACCAGCAAAGTACTACTACGATTGCTCACGTTGCGACGTGATGAGCGATAAAGATACGTTTGAGTACGGTGATCCGCTGCCCGGTAAAACCGATTACAAGGTCGGTGATATCATTTCGCTCGGTTCGTATCCGCAGAGCGAAGTTACGGATGAAGCACTCAAGAGTGCGCTTGCGTCTGTTGCAGGCTCGACAGATGCCTGGACGAGTTACGATTACTACACCTACACATGGTGCGATGACATCGGAGAGTTCGGTGACTGGGCGGTGGTATCGGACGACTATATGAAGTACACCGATGTCGTGTATAACGAATCAAAGTACCGCGGCGTTTACTTTACGAAGTATCGTTCTGCAGATACGTTAAGTGATGATGTCACCGAAAACGGTTCTTATCAGGATGATAACGGTTATGATGTAGATACCGTATACTGGTTTAAGTTCGAACCCGTTGAGTGGCAGGTGCTCTCGTTTGACAAAACGACGGGCAATGCGGTAGTGCTAAGCAAATCAATTCTCGATTCGCAGCAGTATTACCACGATAGCGCACTACGTTGCCCGAACGGAGAAGAACGTCCGATATACCCGAACAACTATGCGCAGAGCGACATTCGTGCATGGCTTAATGAGATGTTCTATAACACTGTATTCAGCGGAAACGAACAAGACAATATTGTTGCAACAGAGATTGACAACAGTGTAGAAGCCGGTTTGGCTTTCGGCAGTGAAAAAACAACGGATAAAATATGGCTCTTAAGCCACGATGACGTTATCAATGAAGATTACGGTTTAACCGAAGGCGAAGAAAGAAAAGCAACGGGCACGGCGTATGCGTTGTCACAGGGACTGGATAAACGTGATTGGGCACTGGGACTGAGCAGAGGCGTGACACCCGGACATGTATGGCGTCTTCGCACCGCAGCCGGTATTAACAATTCCCCAATAAGCACATCGACACTTTATGTAGATGCCTACGGCTACAGCGTTGACAAAGGACACCAATCAAACGTTACCTACACAAGCTGGGGTATCCGTCCTGCAATGACCGTTCGTCTTAGTGCTCCTGTTGAGTGTGAACATGTTGAAGTAATCGACGCGGCAGTTGCTCCCACCTGCACCGAAACAGGACTTACCGAGGGCAAACACTGCTCCGTCTGCAACGAAGTTCTTGTTGAACAGGAAGTAATCCCCGCAACCGGTCACACTGAAGTGATTGACGCGGCAGTTGCTCCCACCTGCACCGAAACAGGACTTACAGAAGGCAAACACTGCTCGACGTGCGATACCGTTCTTGTTGAACAGAAAACCGTTGATGCGCTCGGACATGACTGGGGCAAATGGACTGTAACGACATCTGCAACATGCACAGAGGATGGCGAGGAAACTCGCGTTTGCAAGCGTGACGCAAGCCACGTTGAGAAGCGTGCAATCCCCGCACTCGGACATGACAAAGTCGAACACGACGCAAAGGCTGCTACTTGCACCGAAAAGGGATACAAGGCATATGTAACCTGCACGCGCTGCGAGTATACAACGTTTGAAGAAATCCCCGCGCTCGGACATGACTGGGGCGAATGGACTGTAACGACATCTGCAACATGCACAGAGAATGGCGAGGAAACTCGCGTTTGTAAGCGTGACGCAAGCCACGTTGAGAAGCGTGCAATCCCCGCAACCGGTCACAGCTGGGGCGAGTGGAACATCGTAAAAGAACCCACAGAAACCGAAACCGGCGTGAAAGAGCGCACATGCGTCAATTGCGGTGACAAAGATCAGAAGTTCATGAGAGCAATCAAGTTTGTCAACATCGAAAAGATGTACTACATGGTTAAGCTCAATGGTAAAAACACCAAGATTGAAACCGAAACGATAGCATGGGATGGCGACGCTTCACTGACGTTCACAGTTTACACAACATCATTGTTTAAATATTCAACATCTGATGTTGAGGTTAAACTTAACGGCGTAAAAATGACGGCTGATGAGAATGGTTACTACACGATTCCCGCCGGCATCGACTATGCTGTTGTCACGATGGAAGAAGTTGCCAAGGATGACTCTGAGCTTACATGTATTGAGAAGATCTTCAACTTCTTCAAGAAGATACTCCTTGCCTTTGCAGCTCTCTTCGGCTCCTGCGGCGGTTCGTCCTGCGGCGGCTCATCCTGCGGTGATCTGTCCTGCGGCGGCTCGTCCTGCGGCGGCCCGGTTTGCTGAGTATTATACTCGGTTGCGAGAACTGATTAACTAAACAAAAGGACTTGCCTTAACGGCAATCCTTGAATGAAAAGAATAGCCGAGCACCCGCAAAAAGGTGTTCGGCTGTTCTTTTCGTGATATCTGTTCATTCCTTTTGTTCGTTTTTACGAAGTCAGTGATGAACCAAAGAATAAAAGAATTCTTTGTCTTTTGTAACCGTGTAAAAAGACATCCCCCAAAGGTATGCATCTTGGGGGATGTTTTTATGTGTAATGAGAAATTATTACATTTTCTTTCTGATATCTGCGAGGCGGTTGAGGGCTTCGTAGAGTGTTTCGTCTTTCTTGGCGAAGTGGAAGCGGGCGAGGTGGTTGACATCTTCTTTGAAGAAGCTCGATCCGGGGACGGCTGCGACACCGACCTTTCTTGCAAGTTCTTCGCAGAATTCAATGTCGTTCTTGCCCTTGGAAAACTCGGAAATATCGACCATCATGAAGTATGAGCCTTCGGGTTCGGTGTAGGTGAAGCCGAGGTCTTTCAGTCCGCCGACGAAGATATCACGCATATGCGTGTAGTGATCCTGCAGCTCTTTGTAGTAGCTCATCGGTGCTTTAAGTCCGGGAATGACAGCCTCCTGAAGCGGCGAGGGTGCGCAGACAGTCAAAAAGTCGTGTACTTTTTTGCATCTGTCCATAAGAGGCTTATTTGCGATAATGTAGCCGAGCCGCCAACCCGTTACGGAATATGTTTTCGAGAGTGAAGAACAGCAAATAGTTCTTTCCCACATACCGGGGAGAGCGGCGATATATGTATGCTTGTGCGGCTCAAAAATGATGTGCTCGTACACTTCATCGGTAATGATGATAACATCGTATTTTATCGCGAGGTCGGCGATGGTCTGCAATTCGTCTTTTGTGAAGACACGTCCTGACGGGTTCGAGGGGTTGCAGAGAATCATTGCCTTTGTTTTCGGGTCTTTGAATGCGTCTTCGAGTTTGTCCGCGTCAAAAGTAAATGCGGGCGGGTTCAACGGGACGAAAACAGGCTCGACGGAGTTGAAAATGCTTTGCGCCGCGTAGTTTTCGAAATAGGGAGAGAAGATAACTATCTTGTCGCCGGGATTCGTGATAGCCATGAGAGTCGCCATCATAGCTTCCGTGCTGCCGACCGTGCCGAGAACGTTCTCGTCGGGATTTATCGGAAGTCCCATGAATTTGCCAACCTTTTCGGCAACTGCCGCACGGTAGTTCGCCGCACCCCATGTGGGTGTATACTGGTGAGGGCCTGCCGTTGCAACTTCAGCAAGACGCTTCATGATGAATTCGGGCGGGTCGAAATCGGGGAAACCCTGAGAGAGATTTATTGCGCCGCATTCCATTGAAATGCGGGTCATACGACGAATGACGGAGTCCGTAAGACACTCGGTCTTTTTGTTGAGTTCTTTCATTTTATTATGCTCCTTTATGAATTGTATCCAAGCTCGAATGCCTTGAGGTTAGCTTCGAGAAATTTTTCGGGGACTGTGCTTCTTATCGTGTCTTTCCAAACGTTCTCCGGAATGGCGGTGTTTTTTGCCATAACGCCTATAAGTACGACGTTTACGGATTTCATGTTGCCCGCTTTTATTGCGAGGTCAAGCGCGTTCACGGCTGTGACATCCGCGCCAGCTGCTTTGAGAGAATCGATAATGTGTTCGGGATACGATGCCGCGCCTGTGATAACGGGCATCGGGTCGATGTTCTGAGTGTTGACTATAATCTTGCCGTCTTTTCCGAGAAAGGGGAGCGCACGTAACGCTTCAAGTTCTTCAAACGCAAGTATAATATCCGCACCGCCTTTGTCGATTATGGGCGAATTGACTTTTTCGCCGTACCGCACATATGTTACGACGCTGCCGCCGCGCTGGCTCATTCCGTGAACCTCCGACACTTTAACATCGTATCCTTCGCTTATAACGGCATTACCGAGAATACGGCTTGCAAGCAGCGTGCCCTGACCGCCGACTCCGACTATCATAATGCTTTTCGTTTCCATTTGTCAACCCTCCTTAACTATAGCGTCAAACGGACAGATGTGCGTGCAAAGTTCGCAGCCGTTGCACTGTGTCACGTCGATAAAGGGTTTGCCGTTCTTCGCGGAAATTGCGGGGCAACCGGCTTTCAGACACTGCTTGCAGTTGCGGCACTTGTCCGTGATGACGCAGTGCCCCGTGTATTTTACCTTTTTGAGAAGTGCACACGGACGCTGTGCGATTATAACGGACGGCTCGTCCTTTGCTACTTCTTCTTTTACGACTTTTTCAAAGTTTTTAACGTCGAACGGGTCGGCAATCCTTACCGAATCGATGCCGACCGCCTTGCAGAGAAGCTCAAGGTCAATCTGTTTCGTCGCTTCACCGCGTATGGTTTTGCCGGTTGTAGGATTGTCCTGGTGTCCCGTCATTCCGGTTATGGAATTGTCGAGAATAATAACGGTGTTCGCGCCCTTGTTGTAGACGATGTTGATAAGCCCCGTTATGCCGGAATGTATAAATGTCGAATCGCCGATAACCGATACAAGCCGTTTGTTGAATTCCGCACCGCGTGCCTTTGCCATGCCGTGTGCTGCCGAAACGGACGCGCCCATGCAGACGGTTGTGTCTATCGTCGAAAGCGGAGCCGCCGCGCCGAGCGTATAGCAGCCGATGTCGCCGCTGACGGTAAGTCCGAGTTTTTTAAGTACATAGAACGTGCCTCTGTGCGGACATCCCGCGCACATTACGGGCGGACGAACGGGAATATTTTCGGGACGAGTCACTTCGGGTTCATTGATGCCGAGAACGGCTTTTTTTATCATGTTTACGGAGTATTCTCCGAGAAGAGTAAATGCACCCTTTCCAATGACGTCTAAGCCGAGCTTCTTGCAATGTTCTTCGAGAATCGGGTCAAGCTCTTCTATAACGTACAGCTTTTTGACCTTCGAAGCAAAGTCTTTTATCAGTTTTTCGGGCAGCGGATAGGGCATTCCGATTTTCAGGTAACTCGCCTTATCTCCGAGAGCTTCTTTGGCATACATGTAGGTTACACCCGACGTTATAACGCCTATTTCGTCGGAGTTCATTTCAACTTTGTTAAGGTCGGTAGTTTCGGCAAACTCACGCAGTTTCCTGATTCGTTCCTCCACGACGACATGACGCTTTATTGCATTTGCGGGCATCATGACGTATTTCGCCGGATTCTTTTCGTATTCTTTCAAACCGATTTCGTCCGGTTCCTGCAGTTCGACAAGGCTTTGTGAGTGTGAAACGCGTGTTGAGAGTCTTATGAATACAGGCGTGTCAAACTGTTCGCTCAGCGAAAACGCACGCTTCGTAAACTCTTTGCATTCCGCGGAATCCGACGGCTCAAGCATCATTATTTTGCTTGCTTTCGCATAGTGACGTGAGTCTTGTTCGTTTTGTGACGAATGCATTCCGGGGTCGTCAGCGACACAGAAAACAAGTCCCGCATTGACACCCGTGTACGCAACCGTGAAAACGGGATCCGCCATAACGTTAAGACCGACATGCTTGCAGCAGCTCATTGCTCTGCCGCCTGCAATCGATGCGCCTATCGCGGTTTCGGCGGCAACTTTTTCGTTCGGCGCCCATTCGCAGTAGACATTTTCGTATTTTACCATATTTTCGGTTATTTCCGTGCTCGGTGTGCCGGGATACGATGAAACGACTTTCACGCCCGCTTCATACGCTCCGGCTGCGACTGCGGCGTTGCCGAGAAGCAGTTTTTTCATTGTTCGTCTTCCTTTCGTCCTATTTCGTTTTGCATTGCTACAAGATGCTCGCTTCTGTAGCGTTTTCTCAAAACCGGTTTTTCTATCTTTCCCGTGGGGTTTCTCGGTATGTCTGCGAATATTATTTTGCGCGGACGCTTGTATTTCGGCAAATCGCGGCAGAAGTCGTTTACTTCGTCTTCCGTCAGCGTATAGCCGTCTTTAATCTCTATTATTGCGGCGGATATTTCGCCGAGACGCGTATCGGGCAGTCCGATAACGGCGACGTCCTTTACTGCGTCGAGTTTTCTTATGAAGTCCTCTATCTGAACCGGATAAATGTTTTCACCGCCGGAAATTATAACGTCTTTCTTGCGGTCGACGAGATAAATGAATCCGTCTTCATCCGTCATTGCCATGTCGCCTGTGAAAAGCCAGCCGTCCTTAAGCACTTCGTCGGTCGCTTTTTCATCCTTGTAGTAGCATTTCATGACGCCGGGTCCTTTAACCGCAAGTTCGCCGACATCACCCTGTTTTACTTCGTTGCCGTCGCTGCCGACTATTTTTACCTGCCAACCGAATCCCGCTTTGCCTATCGCGCCTACTTTGTGCGGATTTTCAACGCCGAGATGAACGCATCCGGGACCTATCGATTCGCTTAAGCCGTAGTTTGTGTCATATTGATGATTTGGAAAATGATGCTGCCAGCGTTTTATAAGACTCGGCGGCACAGGCTGCGCACCGATGTGCATCAACCGCCATGCGGACAAGTCGTAATCGGCAAGATTTATCTTTCCCGAATCTATTGCGTCGAGAATATCCTGTGCCCACGGAACGAGAAGCCATACTATTGTGCATTTTTCTTCCGCTGCTGTCTGAATTATCCACTCAGGTTTTACGCCCTTGAGAAGCACGGCGCGTCCTCCGACGAGGAACGAACCGAACCAGTGCATTTTTGCGCCCGTGTGATAGAGCGGCGGGATGCAGAGAAACACGTCGCTTTTCGTCTGCGAGTGATGCGCCTGTTCCGTTCTTGCCGCATGCATGAGCGATTCGTGCGTGTGCAGGATAGCTTTTGGAAATCCCGTCGTTCCCGACGAAAAATATATTGCCGCGTCATCTTCGTCCGTCAGTTTGACTGCGGGTGCTTTTGAAGAACCGTAGCTTATGAGCGTGTCGAAGCTGTCGGCAAAAGTGGGGCAGTCCTCACCCGAATAGAGCCACATTTTTATTCTCGGCACTCTTTCAACGATTTCTTCTATCCTGCCGGTAAATTCCGGTCCGAATACGATGTAATCGCAGTCCGCTTTGTTCAGACAGTACTTTATTTCGTCCGCCGTGTATCTGAAGTTGAGCGGTACAATGACCGCACCGGCTTTGAGTGCACCGAAATACGTCGGCAGCCATTCAAGGCAGTTCATCATAAGAATTGCAACTTTGTCGCCCTTTTTCAGTCCTCGCGCAAGCAGCAGATTTGCAAAACGGTTGCTCATTTTGTTAAACTCGCTCCACGTAAGCTCTCGCCTGTACGCCTTGCCCGGAGTGGTTTCAATGAGTGCATATTCGCGCCACGTCATTTTTGAGCGATCATCGACCTGAGGGTTTATTTCTGTCAACGCCGCGTCATTCGGATAAAAATCCGCGTTCTTCTGAAGAATCTCTGTGATTGGCATTTTCTTTCTTCCTTTCGCGGGGACATATAACAAAACGCCCCCTGAAAAATCAGAGGGCGGAACATTCCGCGGTACCACCTCATTTTACCGCAGCCTCACGGCGGCGGCCTCGTCGGGTACGTACATACCCTATCGCTGTAACGGGCGCTCCCGACGCGGTTTGCGTTCGCCGCGCTGCTCTGCAAGGTGTATTCGTTTTTCGCCGTACTGCGCCTTTTCACCCGTCGGCACTCTCTGAAAGCCGTTGCGAAAACTACTTGTCCTGCGTCATAGCATTTAATATATGTACTTTAGCACTTTATCATTCGGTTGTCAATACACGTTAGCGACGAACAACAACATCTTTTTTTGTTTTTATTTTGTGCAAGATTCCAAAAGGGCAATGCCAAATGTTGTTTTTAAGAGATGTTGAACAATTTTTATACAAAAAGCACTTGAAAAAAACTGAAAATTTGTGTAAAATCTTACTTGCATAACAAATGAATTACAAAAGAAGAGGAAATGCACATGAGAAAAATTTTAGCTTTTGTTTTGATGCTTGCCATGATGCAGACATCTTTTTCCGCTGCCGCCTATGCCGCCGTCGATTCAGAAGATGTATCGTATCCGCGAATATATGTCCACGGCTTTATGGCGCGCGAAATACTTGAGAATAAAAATGACAAAAATTCTGATATTCTCTGGCCGCCGGCTGCCGACGATATTCTCGCCGCAGTAAAGAAGGGTCTTCCGTCTTTGGCTGAGTTTACTGTTACACGTGACTGGAAAAAGCTCGGCGACAAAGTGACGCCGCTCGTAAAAGAGATATTTGAGCCTGCGTTTCTCGATGAAAACGGAGATGCAAAGGGCGATTCGGGCGTTTATTTCGTTTATCCCGCAGCGGAAACAATAACAGCGGACTCATATTTGAATTTTTCGTACGACTGGCGGCTTGATCCCATTGAGATTGCCGCGCAGCTTAACGACTTTATAGAATATGTGCTTGATTGTTCCGGATGTGACAAGGTCGATATTCAGTGCCACAGCTTCGGCGGCGTGGTTACTTCGACCTATGCCTCGATATACGGAGCGGAAAAGCTGCACACGGTAGTGTTTAACGCAACCGCCGTATTCGGAGAAACGTATACCGGTGAACTTATGACCGGTCAAATAACGCTTGATAAGGATGCGATCTGCGCTTTTATGTCGTATGTTTTTGATAACAACGACTACGAGCATTTTATGAATTCCGTTACGAAGCTCCTTTCCGACGCTGGGCTGCTCGCTTTTGCCTGTAAATTCGGAAACACCGTAATAGAGAATCTGAGCGACCGTATTCTTCCCGAGGTTATTGTGCCTGCATTCGGCGGTTGGCTCAGCGTATGGTCGATGATTCCGGATGGGGACATCACCGAGAGCGTGGATTACGTGTTTAACGAAATTTACAAAGATTCGTCCACTGAAAGAAGCGGTCTTGTCGCAAAAATCAACAATTACAACACGCAGGTTCGCCCCCGCAAGACAGAGGTTCTTAACGAAATAAACGACAATGCGAATGTTTACGTTATCAGTAAATACGGCTATTGCTCCATCCCCGTCACACCGTCATGGAAAGGCATGACCGACGGTGTCGTTGACACAAAGAACAATTCTTTCGGTGCTACCTGTTCCGACTACGACAGTCAGCTTTCCGACGAATATCTTGCAGATAAAGATCCCTCGATGATATCCCCGAACAAAAAAGTGGATGCTTCGACTTGCCTGTTCCCCGAGCAGACGTGGTTTATAAGGAACGCGGGGCATAATCTGGACATTGACGAAATGGCGGATCTGTTTTTTGACTTTGATGGTCAGGGAACCGTGAACGATTTCGAGGAATATCCGCGCTTTCTGCTTTACGACGGTGCGGAGGATGAAATTATACCCGATGACGGAAGCGACGAAGAACTGAATTTTGCGTCGAGAGTAAAACTCCTTATCTCGGAATTGCGCGAGCTTCTCAGAACGATACTGAGCTTGATGTTCGGAAAAATTATTCCCGTCTGCTGATTTATAAGATATAAAAAACCGTTGCCGTTATTTTGCGGCGGCGGTATTTTTTTTACGACGGTATTGCCGCCGAATTTTTTACAGAGTGCCGAGCATCTGCGCAAACAGTGCGTTTGCCCACGCAAACCAGCTTCTTGTGTAGTCGGATGCATCATCCTTGTTGAACGACTCGTGCATAAAGAATGTATCGGCATGCGTTTCGGAAAGCAGTTTAAGGCACTCAAGTTTTTCGTTCTCGTCAAGGCTCGTAAGAATTTGCATTATGAGCGAAATATGCCATATCGTATTTTTCCCGGTGTGCGGACTCCCGATGCCGTGCGCGGCTTTTCCGTCGAAATACCACGGATTGTCTTTTGAAAGAATAAAACGGCGCGTGTTTAAGTAAATCGGATCGTCTTTGCTGCAATAACCTATGTACGGGGCGGAAAGGAGAGAGGGTGAGTTTGCGTCATCCATGAGAACGTAATTTCCTAGACCGTCGGTTTCATACGCATAGATTTTGCCGTATTTCGGATGATCGACAATCGCGTACTTGCGAATGCCCTCATCGACTTCTTTGGCAAGGCGAACGGATTTTTCCGCGTACGCATTGTCGTTGAAGCCGTCGGTAAAAAGAACCGACGCTTTTTTCATTGCGACAACACACATCATTTCCGACGGAATCAGATAGTTATACTTGCATCTGTCGTCGGAGGGACGAAATCCCGACCATGTCATGCCGGTGTATCCTACGGGGTTTCCCTTGCCTTCGTTTGGAATCGTGTCAAGTTCGCCTTCGTCGCGGCGGATGAAATAATAATGCGAAAGCTCCGCGTGATGCTGCTCGGTTATAAAAGTGTCGACGATTTTCGTGAGCATCGTGTGCAGTTCCGGCGTGAAAATGCTCATGTCTTCGGTCATTTCATAGTAATCAGACACGAGGAAAACCGACGCGCACAGAGAATCGACTTCGTATTTTCGTTCCCATATGTAGTCGGAATAAAAATCCGTTTCATCGGTATGAGATTCCGGGTGCGAAATTTCATTGAACGCATTCGAATAAGGGTCGAGAGAAACATAAAAAGCATGACGGCGTATCACACCTTTGATAATTTCGCACATCTCCCGGCTTTCTTTGCAATGCGGAATATACGGACGCAGCTGCGCGGCGCTGTCACGCAGCCAGAGTGCGGGAATGTCGCCGGTGATAACGAAGTAATCTCCGTTGCCGCATTTCTTTACCGTTGTTGCAATTGTATTTAAATAGCACTGTTTCGCAAGCGGTGCGAGTGACGGGTATGTTTGCCGTGTTTTTTGTTCAAGATTGTCGGCATAATCGAGCAGTTCCTTGGGTATGTTCACTTGTATTCTCCTTCGGTTGCGATTTTTTTGATATTGAGAGTCTTTTTTTCTTTGGCGATTGCAAGTCTTTTCGTGGAATTTTAATCGTCGTGCACATTATACAAAAAATCGGAAGAAATTACAAGTAAAAATACCGGCGCAAATATTGCGTTGTACATCTTTTTATGATATTATAAAATCGATTTTTTATTTTTGGTGTTCGGAGACGGTCGAAATCAGATGTTTTACGTAATAATGGATTTGGAATGGAACAATTCCTACAACAAGTACAAAAAAAACTTTGTTAACGAAATTCTTGAAATAGGCGCGGTAATGGTCGACGAAGAGCTTGAAGTGGTTGACACCTTTTCGGTCATAATTCGCTCGCAGCTTATAAAAAAACTGAGCGGACGTGTAAAAAGACTTACACATATAAGCAACGAAACCATGTCTTCGGGAGTTACGTTTCAGCGCGCCGTGTCGGATTTTTCGAAATGGATAGGCAGTCGGAATTGCGTTTTTATGTCATGGGGCAATTCCGACATACGCGTGCTTGTCGACAACTTCTCAATGTTTTGCGGGATAAACGGTATCCCGTTTTTGACTCAGTATGTCGACCTGCAAAAATATTGCCAGCAGTTTATTGTCAGCGCGGCAAACCAACAGATAGGTCTTGTGAACGCTGCCGTTGAAATGGGCATTGACGTGTCACACTGTCAGTTTCACCGTGCGCTTGAAGACAGCCTTTTGGGGTTGCGCTGCCTGAAAAAGTGCTTTAACCGCGAACTTTTTATGAATACCGCCGTTATTTGCGACAGAGCATTTTACCAGAAGCTGACTTTTAAGTCATATGTGATATCAAACATAAACAATCCTAAAATCGACCGTGCCAAAATGCGCTGTTCATGTTCAAAGTGCGGTACGCAAATGCGCAGAGTAAGCGATTGGAAATTTTCCAACCAATCCTTCAGTGCGTTGTTTTTGTGCAAGTCCTGCGACCGAATCGTAAAGTTTTCGATCAGATTCAAAGAGTACTATGAGGGAATGGATGTGCGGACGTCCGTTAAGGATATCCCGGATAATAAAGATAACGCCGAAAGCGACGGAGAATAATTCATAAAAAATGAGTCGAAAGGTGCAGCCTCGTTAAAATGAAAAAGAAGAAAAGTGTTATTGCCATAATTTTTTATCTTGTATTGTCGCTTGTTGTGCTTATTTTGGGACTATATTTGTGCGATGCTCTTCCGCACAGCATAACCGCGGCGGTGGACAAAATTTTTAAGACGGACGACCTCCCCGTCAACAGCGATGAAATAGTATCTCCCAACGGCACAGCCACGACCGTCAGAGGCGACACTGCGTTTCTTCCGTCCGACATGAGCGGAGTATGGTTTGACCTTGGGAACGAGCTTGCAGACGCCTCGGCTGCTTCGGCGTCGTCCCTTGTTTCTGAAATCAACGCTTATTTTGACTATTTTGGGAATTTCAGGTCAAATACCGTATTTATTACGCCCGACGTTTCCGGAAAATATTCATCGGTTGCGGATTCTAACGGTACGGTTGTAGATTTGCTGCGTCACACCGTTGCGCAGGCGCTTGCGCGGTCATATTATACGGTGCTTGTCGTTAACGACTCGATGATGTTCGGTTCATCCGGCGAGTTCAACACGAAAACCGTGGAGTATTATCTTAATAACTATACTTTTGATGCGGTATTTCTTTCGTCCGAATATCTTTACAAGAACGCACGGTATAATGAAGCCGCCGCTTTTTTCGGCGACTATATAAAAAGCGCATATCCGAAAAAACTGCTCGGCATTGACATATTCCCCGTGAGCGGTGCGGAATACTGCAATGACGATTACAAGAACGCTCTCGGCAGTGGGAATGTGGCGTTTGCGTGTGTTGAGGGAACGGGTTCGCTTTCAAGCGGGACTCTGCCGTTCGGAAATGTTATGTCATATTTCAGCTCGCTTGCGGCGAGTTATCCCGCCGTCGATTTTTATTCGATGAACAGGGCGGACTACGTTTCAAAAGGGGTTTCCGGTTTCTCTTCTTCGTCCGAGATAAGCGATGAACTGAGTGTCGTTTTTGATTGCGACAACATTGACGGGTTTGTGCTGCGTAACGCCTATTCACTTCGCAAAAACGACATGGCGTTTGCACGTATTGTGTCGTCGCTTCTTATAGAGCCGTCGAATGATGCCGTTATTATAACGCGCGTTGATCTCGACAGTGAAAATTCTTCCGTTGATTTTTACGGCGTCGGAGCAACGGGGCACAAGGTGTATTGCAACGATAATGTCGCTGCGCAGTCGGGCGGTTCGTTCACGTATACCGCAGTTCTTGCGGCGGGGGAGAATACGTTTGACTTTTTCTGCTGCGGAAAAACGGTGACGTATTCCGTTTATAATAATTCTCATCTCATTGACAGCTATTATCCGACGGAAGATATAAATGTTTCGAAAGACGATGTTGTAAATATTTACGCGGTTTGCATTGACGGAGCCGATGTCTGCGCGGAACTCAACTCGAAACAGTATAAGATGGAAAAAGACAGCGGAGCTTCGACGGACGGTGTGCCCGACGGATATTCCGTATATTCGTGCGGCGTTTCGTTTGCGAGCAATTCTTATGTGGATTTGAATCTCGGAAACATTGTGATAACGGCTGAATACTCCGGTTCAAAAGAAACGGTAACCGGCGGACGTGTTACTCTGCTTAAATCCGATCGTTCGGGAGTTCTCAATTCCGTTCTTGAATTTATCTACTCGAAATTTTTCCGCAGCTCCGTAAAATCACCGTCACAACTTGAAAATACGTCACAAAACGGTATATCGCCGTACAGCGACAACGGACTCGGCACGTCGCTCATGTGCAAAGTGCTTACCGACGGCACCGAACGCCTCGGTACGGTCGACGAATATGATACTTATCATCCCACATATTCCACTCTTCCGCAGGGCATGCTTGATTACGTTGACAATATCACCGTTTCCGAAAAAGGATATGTCAGATACGAGCTTCATTCCGGTATGTCGGTTTATTCAACCGGTGTGCAGCTTATCAGCAACGCCTATACCATGCCCGAAAACAAGATATCCGTTTACATGGTTGATGAGAGTTCGCAGACGTCCACGGATATTATCTTTGACAAAGACTGGTTCTCGCCGATTGAAATTACAACTTCACAACAGGGTTTTACGACGGGTTATTTTAACTATTCTTTCAATATCAGTGCATTTACGGCGGAATATATTGATATCAAGTTTTATTATACTTCTGAATTTTACAACAAGGCGCTGTTAAATTTTGACGAATCTTCGCCGTTTTCATCAAGTGAGCTTTATTCCGACGGCAGCGGCAATATGATACTGCGTCTGCTTTTGAAGCAAAAAGGTCAGTTCTACGGCTATGATATCTATGAAAACGATGAGGGCAGACTTGTCTTGTCGTTTAAGAAACATTCAGACGGAACTCTTTCGGGCAAGACAATAATGCTTGACCCGGGACACGGCGGACTTTCCATGACGGGAACTGCGAATCAAAACGGTGTCGCGGAGGCGCAAATTACACTCGCGATAGCACTTAAAGCGCGTGATATGCTTACCGCCCTCGGTGCGAACGTCGTAATGACGCGCTCAACCGAAATGCCGCTTTCGCTTGAACAGCGCGTCGAGATGTTTACCGCCGCAAACCCCGACCTGTATGTGAGCATCCACTGCGACGGTTCGGACGGTGTCGCCGATTCCGGTACACATACGTTCTATTATACGCCGTTTTCCAAACCGCTGGCGACTGCAATAACATCTTCGCTTGTGTCGGTCTACAGAAATTACATTTACTCGCCGGGCGATTCGAATTATGATTCGGTTGACAGAGGCACGAAATATTATCCGTTCTATGTAACGCGAATGTTCAACTGCCCGTCCGTTCTCGTGGAAACAGGATTTTTGACAAATCCCGTCGAGGGCGATAACCTTGCAAACGACAATTGCCAGTATTGGATTGCGCAGGGAATAAGCGACGGCATTAAAAATTACTTCGAGCAAAACAACTGATGCAGGTGCAAACAGATTTGTTTGTACGAAATTAAGCTGACGGGCGTCATGGATTCGGCTCCCGTCAGCCTTAAATTTTAAACCGTGCGGTACAATCGGCGGCGGATTCAGATAATATGCATACGCGTCATTGTTTCTTTTATTTTTTGCCTGTTTTTTGCCGTGACACCCGTCAGCGGCAACCTGACAGCAGGGGAGAGCGACAATTCATCGAGCAGCGACGCCGCCGTTTTTACCGGAATCGGGTTTACTTCACAGAACATCAAATTCATAAATTCCGACAGTCTAAGATTTATTTCCGCTCCCGCCGACATCTCACCGTTCAAAAACAGTTCGCACATATGATGCATTTCGTGCGGAATGATGTTTGACGCAACGCTTATAACGCCTTTCGCGCCGAGTGCCGTCATCGCGCCGGTGAGATCGTCGTTGCCCGAATAAAAATCGAGTTCGTTTTTACACAGTGAGATTGATTTTATGAATTTGGAGATGTCCGGGTCAGCTTCTTTTACTGCAACTATATTCTTGTGTTCCGACAGCGTTCGGTATGTTTCGGGCGTGATTGACACGCCTGTTCGCGACGGCACGTCATAAACGATTATCGGCGTGCTTACTCTGTCGGCTATATAAAAATAGTGTTCGATAAGTCCTGAGGCGGTGCACTTATTATAATAGGGAGTGACAATCAAAAGACCGTCAACTCCCTCTTTTTCCGCTTCGTTCGATTTTCGAACGGCTTCTTCCGTACTGTTTGAACCCGTGCCGGCTATAACGGGAATCTTTCCTCCCGACGCCGCCACGCTTTGCGCAAACAGTTCTTTTTTTTCGTTCGGTGTGAGCGTCGGCGCTTCTCCCGTTGTTCCGGCAACGATAAGCGCGTCCGCCCCGTTTTTAATTTGAAATTCCAATAAACGTTGGTATCCGTTTTTGTCGACATTCCTTCCGTCGGGTGTGAACGGCGTTATGAGTGCCGTACCGCATCCTTTGAAAAGAGTATGCTTCAAATAATCACCTTACTGATTTTTAGGCTCAATATAACCTTCCGCGCACAGAAGCTCTGCGGCAAGTACTGCGCCGCCTGCCGCTCCGCGAAGCGTATTGTGCGAAAGACAAACAAACTTATAATCATATTGCGTGTCTTCGCGAAGTCTTCCTATTGATACTGCCATGCCGCCTTCAAGATCGCGCTGGAGTTTCGTCTGGGGCATATTATCTTCCGTGAAGTAGTGCAAAAACTGTTTGGGCGCGTGCGGAAGCTCAAGCTCCTGCGGTTTGCCGCTGAAATTTTTCCATACTTCGATTATCTCATCTTTTGTCGGTTTCTTGTCAAAACGAACAAAAACCGCAGCCATGTGACCGTCCGAAACGGGCACGCGCAAGCACTGTGCGGTAAAGTTCGGACCGTCCGCCGGTACTATTTCGCCGTCAACGACTTTTCCCCATATTTTAAGGGGTTCTTTTTCGCTCTTTTCTTCTTCGCCGCCGATGTAGGGGATAACGTTGTCCACTATTTCCGGCCATCTTTCAAATGTCTTTCCTGCGCCGGAAATTGCCTGGTATGTGCAGACGAGCACGTCCTTTACTCCGAATTTTTCATCAAGCGGATAAAGCGCAGGGACGTAGCTCTGAAGCGAGCAGTTCGATTTTACCGCGATAAAACCGCGTTTCGTTCCCAGTCTTTTCTTCTGATGCTCGATGACCTTGCAGTGATCTCCGTTGATTTCGGGGATAAGCATCGGCACGTCGGGAGTGAAACGGTTTGCACTGTTGTTTGATACAACCGGACACTCGGCTTTTGCATAAGCGGTTTCGAGTTCCTTTATTTTGTCTTTCGGCATATCAACCGCGCAAAATACAAAATCAACAGCCGACGCAATTTTATCGATATCGGCGGTCGCGTCGAGCACGGTCATGTCCTTTACGTTTTCCGGAAGTTCGGTAGTCATTACCCACCTTCCCGCGAGTGCTTCTTCATAGGTTTTTCCTGCCGAACGGGGACTTGCGGCAAGCGCCGTGATTGTGAACCACGGGTGATTTGCGAGCAGAGTTACAAACCTCTGTCCTACCATTCCTGTTGCGCCGACGATGCCGACCTTGTAGTGTTTTTCCATAATGCGACCTCCTTGGTACAATGTATATGCAAAAAGACGATAAAGGTATTGCGCCTTTTTGAAATTTGTGATATTATTTTCTTTAGATTCTACCATTGATTCGGCTGTAAGTCAATCAAAAAATAATTTAATTTGAATTTTCGGAGCAGATATGAAAAAAAGCGATTTTTACTTTGACCTTCCCGAGGAGCTTATTGCTCAGGAACCTGTTCCCGAACGCGACCATTCGAGGCTGCTTGTTTTGGGCAGGAACACAGGTTCCGTTGAGCACAAAAGATTCTACGACGTTATCGATTATCTGAATGAGGGCGATTGTCTTGTTCTTAACAATTCACGCGTACTGCCCGCACGTCTTTACGGCATAAAAGACGAAACAGGTGCAAACGTTGAGTTTTTGCTGCTTAACAACCGCGGCAATGACGTGTGGGAATGCATAGCGGGTCCCGGCAGGCGCGCAAAGGAAGGCAATATGTTTACGTTCGGCGACGGTGTGATGCGCGGCGAGGTTATTGAGGTGCTTGAAAACGGCAACCGTCTTCTCAAATTTACATACGACGGGATTTTTCTCGAAAAACTGGAACAGATAGGTGAGATGCCGCTGCCGCATTATATTACGCATCGTCTTGAGGACAGGGAGCGTTATCAGACCGTCTACGCGAAACTCAACGGTTCTGCTGCCGCGCCCACCGCCGGATTGCATTACACACCGGAGCTGCTTGAAAAAATCAAAGAAAAAGGCGTTAAAATAGCGTATATTACGCTCCATGTCGGCATAGGTACTTTCCGTCCCGTAAAAACGGAGAATATTGAAGACCACGATATGCATTTTGAGCACTATACCGTTTCTCCCGAAGCGGCGCAGTTAATAAACGAAACCAAAAAAAACGGCGGCAGGATAATCTGCAACGGCACTACGTGCTGTCGTACGCTTGAATCCGCGTGCGGCGAAAACGGATTTGTCCCGTCGTGCAGCAGGGAAACGAATATTTTCATTTACCCCGGATATAAGTTTAAGTGTATCGATGCGCTTATAACAAATTTTCATTTGCCGGAGAGTACGCTTATTATGCTCGTTTCGGCTTTCTGCGGACGTGAAAACACGCTCAACGCATACAGGATTGCGGTTGAAAACGGATATCGCTTTTTTTCATTCGGCGATGCTATGCTGATTGTATAAAACACGCAGGATGAAACGGATTAAAAAACGGCGCAGTTAATCCCCACAAAGCAGCCTTGAAGTTTTAGATTTTTCGTACGGCTGTTTTGACGGGGATTATATTTTTTATCTCTTTAAAAGTTTCACCGCATCGATTACAGTGACGGCGGCAACGGCAATTCCGACTGCAGTGCTTATAAAACGAACCGTGCGCACGGTTTTTTCTGCAAAATTTATCAGACGGAGATCGCGTGCTACCGTATTAAAAACTCTATTCGCGGTCATCTGCGGACTCCTTTCTGCCGATAAGCACTGCGTGCGCTATTCCCGGAACGGTATCGCCCTGTAATGCGCTTAACGGCGACATCAGTGCGCCTGTGCCTATAAACAGTACGTTGTCCGTTTCGCCGTCGGCAATGCGTTTGTAAATATGAGATGAAACAACGCTTGCGGAGCAGCCGCACCCCGAACCGCCGCAATGCACGTCTTGGCGTCGGCTGTCATAGATAATATTTCCGCAATCGGTTTGAATACCCGAGATATCCGTTTTGTGTTCCTCAAGCAAAAGCTGTGTCATAAGCTCACTGCCGACTTTGCCGAGGTCGCCGGTAAGAATCATTCCGTAATCAGACGGCACGGTGTCGGTTTCCTTCATGAAACCGGCTGCGGTATCGGCTGCCGCCGGCGCCATAACCGCACCGAAATTCGTTGCATCGGTAACACCCATGTCGCAAATTTTGCCGAACATGACTTTCTTGATGCACACGCCGCTTTCGCGTCTGCCTAAAATACATGCGCCTGCTCCCGATACTGTGTGCTGTGCCGTAGGCGGCCGCTGCCCGCCGTATTCAAGAGGCATTCTGAACTGTTTTTCCGCCGAACAAAAATGCGAGGATGCTTCTGCGGCGGCATACGGAAAAATATTACGGTCGATGAATACTGCGGCAAGAGCCATGCCGAGTGCAAAAGTGGAGCACGCGCCGAAAAGTCCGGCAAAAGGAATGCCGAAATCCTTCAGTCCGAACGCGCTCGGCGTACACTGGTTGACGAGGTCGCCGCCGAATACAATGCCTATGTCTTCGTACGTGAGACCGCTTTTGGAAACCGCCGTTTCGAATGCTTTCCGGCACAGCGTTTTTTCTGCGGATTCCCATGTACACGCGCCCATGCCGTCATCCTCGAATACATAATCGAACCTTCCCGCCAGCGGACCGCTGCCCTCGGTTTGTCCGGCGACTCCTGCAGCGCCGACAATAACGGGCATGCTTGAAAGTTCGATAACACGTTTGTTGTTCATACTACACACCTCTGCAAAAGCAGTAATAGATAAGACCGTAAAGCGATGCCGCCGCACTGCCGTAAACTATTACGGGACCTGCAATCGAGAACATTTTTACTGCTGTACCCGTAATGTGTCCCTCGGTTGCAAACTCAATCGCCGGTGCTGCCACTGAATTGGCAAAGCCTGTTATCGGGACGATAGTCCCCGCGCCCGCATGTTTTGCTATTTTATCAAAAACGCCTATCCCGGTAAGTGCCGCCGCAATAGCTATTAACGTTACCGATACACCCGTGACGCTGTTTTTCTCCGATACACCCAAATAGGAATAAAAACAGTAAATCGCTTCTCCGATAACGCAAACAGTCCCGCCGAACAGAAACGCCTTTGCGCAATCCTTGAACAAAGGCGAAGCCGGCGAGACTTCTTTTACTTTTTTGGCGTATTGAAGCTGTGCTTCCGTTTTTGTTTTTTTGTTCTTACTCACTGCGATCATATCCTTTCACAGATAATGATGCGCTGTAAAATCAAAAAAATACGCTTTTTTTAAAATTGTTGCGGCGAATCAAACATATCCGCAAGACGGTGCGCGGCGCGCGACATGTCTTTAAGACCGTCAAGAACGTTGTCTGCATTGAATGTGTTGAGATATGAATCACATTCAAGGGTGAAGTACCCTTTGTAATTTATTTTTTTGAGAGCCGCAATGACTTTCGTAAAGTCGATTTTCATTGAAAACGGTATTTGATGAGAGTCGTGCAGTTTGTCGTTATCGTGAATATGAAGTGCCTGCAGCCGGTCGCCCAACGCAAGTATCATATTTTTCGCGCTTGTGCCGAGTCCGTGCATTTCCGCATGTCCGATGTCAAGGCAGGCAACAAAAAACGGATCGTTTACCGCATCGAGATGCGCATTGAAGCTGTTTTCGTCCGAACATGCGGCAGGGGATGCGTGCCCTTTTTCTGAACTCCAGTTCCACATGTTTTCGGTTGCTATCTTAACTTTGTGCTGTTTTGCAAACGGCAAAAGCAGTTCATACATTTCCGCGTTTTCTTCTGCGGAGGAATTGTTGTCGGGATGAACGATGCATATTTCGCCGCCCGCTTCGGCGGTGCATTCAATTGCGCGTTTGAGAACGTCAATGCTGTTCTTTTTACAAGAAGGAAACGGAGCGTGCGACTGATTGCAAACAATGCCGTTGTCAAGACCGATTTTTTTCAGCCTGCGGCAGTAGGAAACATAATCCGCACCGAATACGGGATGGTCGTTTGGAATCAGTACCATTTTCCGTCTGTCGCACTCGGCTGTATCAAACATGGAGAAATCCCATGCGTCAAATCCGGCTTTTGCGACGTATTCAATTGCCTTTTCGTTGCCGACATGTGCAGCGGATGAACCTATTTCGGTTGAAATTTTCATTATGTTATCCTCGCTTGTCGGTTTGTCAGTATACCTTTACCGTTCCGAATTCGGGTGTATCGCGCGCTGCCGTAACAAGGATACGCAGATAATCCGTGCGAACGTTGTTTATTTTCACTATTTTGCGTGAGCCTACCGTTGTGCCGCTTGCGCGATCCGCCCATTTGCCGAATTCGTCGAGCACTTGTACCTTAAAGGTTTCAATGCGCTGTCCCTCGGCTATGTTCTCGCAAAAATCCACATAATGAATATCATACTCTCCGTCGAGTTTGATTTCAAGTGTTACCTGCGTGTCGCTGCCGCAATACGGCGCTAACGTCAGTTTTGCATTCTCGGCAATATTTTTGCCGAACTCGGCTCTCAGTTTTTCACCAAGTTCATTAAGGCGTTTTACGTCCCTGTCGTCGAGTTTGCCGTTCGGCATCGGCGGAACGTTGAGTATAAATGTAGAGTTGTTACCAACAGAATTGACATATGTGGTAAAAAGACGGTCAAGCGAATGCGGTTCCTGATCGGCATGGTAGAACCAGCCGTCACGGATGGACATGTCAACCTCGGCAGGAGCAAAGACAAGACCCCTTGAGTAAATAATGTTGCTTATTGCACCGATGTTGTCGTCCCAGTTAAACATATAGTCAAGGCTACCGGTATACGGTCCCGCACCTGTCTGCGGTTCGCAGAACGGACACAGTTCAACAGGAACGACAGACCACTGCGCATAGTAGGATGAGCCGGATTCGTTTCCGCACCAGCGTATGGGGCCGCGGTCGTTGAAAACTGTCGCTTTTGGCTGATACTTATGAATAAGTTCGAAATATCCGTCAAAATCATACTCCTGCCTTTTACCGTTCGGACCTTCTCCGCACGCGCCGTCAAACCAGACATGGAATACCTCACCGTAGTTTGTAAGCAGCTCGGTGAGCTGCGCTTTATAGTAGTCGTTGTATTCCGGCGTACCGTAAAGAGGGTTGTTTCTGTCCCACGGGGAAAGATAGAAGCCGAATTTAAGACCGTGACGGCGGCATGCATCGGAAAATTCACGCACGATGTCGCCTTTACCATTTTTGTACGGACTGTTCTTTATGCTGTGCTCGGTATATGCCGTCTGCCACAGGCAAAAGCCGTCGTGATGTTTTGCCGTTATGACCGCGCCTTTCATGCCGGCGTTCTTTACGGTTTCGCACCACTGGTCGCAATCAAGTTCAACAGGGTTGAAAATTTCGCAGGATTCGGTTCCGTCACCCCACTCCAGATTGGTGTAAGTGTTTGGACTGAAATGGAAAAATGCGTAAAACGGCGTTTCGGTTATCAACCGCAGCTGGTTTTCGCTCGGTTTTACGTGCGCCGCCGCTTTTATAAAGTCTTTCATTGGATACACTCCGTTCTTGGTAATATTGTGTTTGACACTACTCAGAATGTATGTTATCATACTTTTACGTCAAAAAGCAATATGTTTTTTTGCATTTCGACAGGAGGAAGGAAAAATGACAACAGCAATCGATGCTTACATCGAAAAAATTGAAAAAGTTATTGCGAACGGGCGTTTCAAGGACACGTCTCTCGGTTTTCGCAACGACGGCATCCGCTATGACATTCGGAACATCGAGCTGCTCGGGCGCAAAGACGTTAAAGTAAAATGGGCGCACGACGCAAAATCCCTTAAAATAAAACTGCCGCATGAAATCGAAAGCGACATGCCGCTTTGCTTCAAACTCAGCATAGACTGATTTAAAACGCAAATGCTCCGTCACACCGTTAATCCGGGTGGCGGAGCGCTATTTAATTTGACGGAAAAAGTTTTTCGTAGATTTTTATGCCTATAAGAACGCACGAGAATGCGATAACGCCGCCGACGGTGACGTCGCTGAGATAATGTGCGCCCATAACAAGCCGCGTAAACGCAACAGCGGACGTGTAGACGAACGGCGTCCAGAAATAAGCCGCTTTGTATTTTGCGCGTTTCTTGTCTATAAGCGGCAAAAACATTAAAAGATAACTCATCCCCGCACCGGCTGCATGGCCGCTCGGGAAAGACTTGTTCCCGTTCTTTCCGTTAACGGCAAACCATGATGTGAAGCCTGAGTATCCGTCCGCCGCAGACAAATCGCGAAAGCGAACCCGCCCCCACAGATTTTTCATTGCATCCACCGTCAGCAGCTGCACCGCCATTACGCATACGCCGATAACCGCCGCCGCAAAAAGCGGGTTTTTCAGTTCGTCGGGGAACGTTATGAAATGCACGGTATAGAGCGACACTGCACCGAACCCGAATCCCCACAAAAGACTGAAAATCATACGGTACTCTTCAACGAAGAAGTGTTTGCCGATGTAGTACCCCATGTAGATGCTGCCGCCGAGGCATAATGCCGCGCCTGCAGCTTTGACCGCTTTTTTATCGGTGCAGCGGCAGATAACCGCTCCCGCCAACGGGCATATAAGGCGCGACGGAAATTCACCTGTGCGGTAAAGCCACACCGCGAACGGGTTTGACGGATTGTTGAGGGCAATGTCTGTATCGAGATCGAAAAAAGTTGCAAAAACCATCGCAGCCGCCGCAAGAACGTAAAGCACGGCAATTTCCGTTCTGTATTTTTTCAGCATTGCGTACTCCCGTGAATCAGAGCTTTCTCAGATAATCTATGCTCATTTTGACTGCCGAAAGTTCGGTATTGCCCTTATCAGGGTTATCCTGCTCGACTATAAGCCACTGTGCACCGCTCTTTTCTGCTGCGGCAATTATTGCGGGGATATCCTGTACGCCGTACCCGACGGGCTTAAAGCTGAAATCGTCCTCGCTTGCCTGTTCGCCGTCGTCGTCGATGCCGATAAGGTCATAGAGCTTTTTGGGCTTGTCTTTGCCTTTCATGACAAAGTCTTTGAGGTGCACAACGGGTGTGCGTCCCGAATATTTGAGTATGTATTGCGCCGGATCTTCGCCGCCGACATTTACCCAGCAGGTGTCGAGTTCGGTTTGGAGATATTGGGCGGGAACGGTTTCGTACATGATATCGAGGCCGTATTTGCCGTCCGTTTTCACAAATTCGAAATCGTGGTTGTGATACAGGAGAACCAATCCGTTCTCACTGAATTTTTTGCCTATCTCGGTTTCTTTTTCAAGCAGTACTTTGAAATCGGGTTTGTCGGGATGATATTTTTCGTCCGCGTAGGGGATTGCGATATACTTGCAGCCTATTGCCTTGTATGTTTCCATGACTTTGTCGATGTCATCAAGCATTTCCGCAAGCGGAACATGAGCCGATACCGCTTTGAGTCCGTTTTCGGCAAGCAGCGCGTTTATCTCGTCTGCTTCGTGACCGAAAAGTCCGGCAAATTCAACGCCGTCGTATCCCATATCGGCAACTTTTTTGAGAGTGCCGGCAAAATCTTTTTCCATCTCGGTTCTGACCGAGTAAAGCTGAAGTCCTATTGGTAACATTTTACATTCCTCCGTAAAAATTTTTACACTTATTATGATATCACGTTTTTCAGCGTAACGCAACTACAAAAATATCGACCGCACGATGCGCAAAATCTTTTATCGAGGTAAAATCAATAACTCCCGTGCGTTCTTCTCCGAGCATTTCCGTTGTCCGCTGTGCGGCTTTTCCGGTAAAAACCGCAACGGCAAGCACCGTGAGCAGCACAATAACCGTTTTGTAAAAATTTTCCGTTGCCTTTTTCACAACATTCCTCCGATTTTATTGGAAACTTACGAACACTCTTTTATCAGATTCCCGAGTGACGAACCGAGCAGCGACGCAGCATACACCGCTTCATCGAGAGAGTTTGCGTCACTGCCGAATTCAAGAAGCAGCGAACACGGCGTTACATCCATGTTATACCGCCTGTTGCAAAAATAAAGCGGCTTCATAAGTCCCTCATGCTCGTTTTGCACTTTTTTTTGCAGCGCAAGCGCGAATTTCAAATTTTCCTCCCAATTTGGAAAAGACGCAACCGGTCCTCCCTCCGCGCCTGTGATTATCATGATTTGAGCTGCTTTTCTGCCGTTTATTTCACAGACCGGCTTTAACCGGTCGGTATCGCTTGTATAAACTGCGTCCCTGTGAACGTCCAGCACGATTTTTATCGACGGATATTTTTCAAGATACTCAAGAACCGTTTTTCGCGAACGCGCATACGCGCCGTTGTACGTTGAATCGTAAATGTTCGTGTCATGGATAACACCTATTCCCGCATTCTCAAGCTGTCTGCATATCTCGTCGCCGACCCTTACCATATTGCGTGAGGGGTCTTCGGAGCGCGTCTGATAATCCGAATAAAACACCCCGTTATCCGCCATGAGGTAACTTTCAGTTGTGTGCGTATGGAATATAAGCACGGTCGGCTTGGACAAATCGGGTGCGTTTATCGAAACGCCGTTCTTCAAAAGCTCGGTAAAATCCGGTGTTTCGGACGTTGTGTTTTTAATATGAATATTTCCGATGCTTGCCGTCGCGCCGTTGTTCGTAAAAAAACACTCCGTTACTTTGCCTTGCGGCGAAGTCTCCGCAAAGGCGGCTATATATTCGTCACGCATGGCGGCAATGTCGGACGGCGTTTCATATGTCTTGTCTTTGTCCGCCTCGTTGCCGGTTGCAGTTTGCGTTTCGATATTCATACCGGCTGTCGTTTCGCTTGCCGTGTCGCCCTCGTTAAGAATTGCCGCAGCGGAGTCAAGCTGTTTGGTTGTCGTTTCGCCGCCGAAATCGGTGTCCGGCGTTTCTTTTGCCGATATGTTTTTTGCGGCAGAAGTATTGAGTGTCATTTTGCTGTATACGGCATTAACAACGGCATCCGTAAACGCGCCGGAATGCGGCGCAGTCACAAAAACGGTGAAGAGCAGCGCAGCCGCCCCGGCGGTTAAAAAGAACATATTGCCGAAAGATTTTCTTTCGTTCATACAAACACAACCTCTATGCTTTTAATCCGAAAGTTCGGTTGTTTTATCTGTATGATCCGACCGTGGCAATAATTCCGCACTACATCACGTTTAGCAGTTCCTCCGGCGAAAGGTTGTTTTGCAGCGCCCTGTTTACGGCAAAAGCCAGAAAACGCGATGCGGAGCTGATTACGATGTCGATATTTCCCGGTGTAACAACAAGGTGATCGTATTCACTGTCGTTTCCCGCTTTTTTGCCGGCAATATCACCTACAAGGCTTACGGCGTCTACCACGGTGGGCACGCCGATACCGATAACCGGCACGCCGAGTGTTTCCTTCGTTACCGCTTTGCGGGAGTTGTTGACACCCGAACCCGGTTCAATGCCGGATGAGCTTATCTGAACCGTTTTTGCAAGCCGCTTTACACTTCCCGCCGCAAGCGCATCAACGCAAATAACGCAGCACGGTTTGATTCTATCGCATATTCCCGTTATAATTTCAAGTGTTTCTATGCCCGTCTGCCCGGTGACGCCGGGGGATACCGCGCAAACGTTTCTAAGCGGCGGCAGCGAGAGTTTCTCTGCCGTTTCGCTGTCAATATGACGCGTCGAAAATATCATGGACGCGCATTTCGGACCGAGTGCATCCGGCGTGATATCGGTATTTCCCAATCCTGCTACAAGCACCGTTCCCGCGTCGGGCAAAAATGAACGTATGCACCGCGTGAGTTCGTCCGCGGCTTCACAGAAAAGTCCGTCGCCTTCCGGAAAACCGTCCGTTTCCATTGTGATATATTTGCCCTTCGGTTTGCCGAGTCTTTTTTCGCCGTCATCACTGAAAATTTCTATTTCCGTCAGTCTGCCGCCGTCAAAATCACGCTCCGATACTCCGACTCCCTCTATTTCGCCGCCGCCTTTATTTTCACGGCACTCAAGCGCAAGATCCGTTCGACCGGTCAATTCAATCATCCTTACATGTTTTTTTCGGTATCTTTCCGCAATGTTGATAAAGTATTCGTCTTTACCGATGAAAAATTAAAAAACTGATGCAATCGGCGGTTGCGATGGATGAAAGTGTATGTAAACGGTCGGCTGCCGGCTACCGGGCAGTCGTTTACCCGATTCTTTAATGCACACAAGCAGCCCCGAAGCGTGTATGGCTTCGGGGCTGCCTGCATCAGGGTGTGGATTTATTACAACTTACCAGTGTTTTACACCGCAGTCGCAATACTGTCTTGTTCTGAAAAGTTTCTGGAGGGCGCGTATTATCTTCCAGAAGAACCGTACCAGTTTGTTGTTGGAATGGCAGATATGATTGCAATTGCCTGTTGTGGATTCTTTGCAATTGTCGCACTTTCCGTCATTGTCGTTATCGGTATGTCCGTGTGCGGGGATGGATTGTTTTGCAATCGTTTCGCCGCAAACCGTGCACTTTCTGATTTTTTCGCCTTTTTCGGTGCAGGTTGCAACTTTCGTTTCAATCCAATCGCCGGGTTGGTGAGGTGCTTTTACAATCGTCTGTTTTTCGACGTATGTGCAGTTTGCGCACTTGCGTTCCTTTGCACCCTCTTCGGCGCAGGTTGCAGTCTTCGTTACGGTCCATTCACCGAGTTTGTGGTCTTTCTTTGCAATTATCTGAGTTTCGGTGTAGGTGCAGTTTGCGCACTTGCGTTCCTTTGCACCCTCTTCGGCGCAGGTTGCTTCTTTCGTTACGGTCCATTCACCGAGTTTGTGGTCTTTCTTTGCAATCGTCTGTTTTTCGACGTATGTGCAGTTTGCGCACTTGCGTTCTTCTTCACCATCTTCGGCGCAGGTTGCAGTCTTCGTTACAGTCCAGTCACCGAGAGCGTGGTCTTTCTTTGCAATCGTCTGAGTTTCGGTGTAGGTGCAGTTTGCGCACTTGCGCTCCTTTGCACCCTCTTCGGCGCAGGTTGCTTCTTTCGTTACAGTCCATTCACCGAGTTCGTGGTCTTTCTTTGCAATCGTCTGTTTTTCGACGTATGTGCAGTTTGCGCACTTGCGTTCTTCTTCACCATCTTCGGCGCAGGTTGCTTCTTTCGTTACGGTCCATTCACCGAGAGCGTGGTCACCGACGGGAATATCTTCCTGGGACAGCAGCGCGTTGCAGCCGTAACAGTACGTTCCGAGTATTCCCTTTTCAAGACATGTTGCCTGTTTGATAACTTTTGTGTATTTGCTGCTTGTGTGATTGTCGTTTTTATCGATTGTCCGTTGCTCGGTATAAGCGCAGACTGTGCATTCGCGCTCCTGAGTGCCGGTTTCCGTACAAGTAGCTTCTTTTACCGTTTTCCAGTCGCCGAAAATATGTTCACTGACGGGAATGTCTTCCTTGGACAAAAGTTTACGGCAGTCAAGACAATATGTGCCGAGCGTTCCTTTTTCCGAACATGTCGCCTGTTTGATTACGGACGTATAGGTTTTGCCTGTATGGCTGTCGTTCTTTTCGATACTCTTTGTTTCCGTAAAACCGCATACCGAGCATGTTCTGCTGTTCACGCCTTCCGCCGCGCATGTAGGCTCTTTTGTAACAGTCCACTCGCCGAAGGTATGCGCGCCGGTGCACGGAATTTCCGTATGGGAAAGTCGTTTGCGGCAAACGGTGCAGCTAACGGTAACGCTGCCGGG
The DNA here is from genome assembly GCA_963657065.1 of bacterium. Classification (GTDB taxonomy): domain Bacteria; phylum Bacillota; class Clostridia; order Oscillospirales; family Acutalibacteraceae; genus RUG806. Next base: position 2,704 of record CAVKLD010000017.1, on the reverse strand, counting down.
AGTTACGCAGGTCGCCTCAACGGTTACGGGGTCGCCCTCTGTGTGTTCGGCAAGCTCGGAGAGATATTTGACAAATACAATATTGCAGCGTTTGCAGTTATATTTTTCATAACCGTATTCGATACATGTGGACGGAATCGTTGAAACGTATACGAGGTCGTGACCGAGCGCGGGAGCGGATTCAGTCTGACTGAGAACCGTACCGCATTCAGAGCAGTATTCAATAGTCATTTCGGCGTCGACGCAGCTTGCGGCTGTCGTTTTTTTCGCTTTAACGTGCTCGAGTTTGTCGAAGACTTCAGTGTATTCATCGCCGCATACGCATGAATAGAGCTTAAGTCCCTTGCTGAAGCACGTTGCCTCACGGGTATACGTGAGCGAATAACTGTGAGAGTGTGAAGCGATATCTTCGTAATTTGCAGTCAAAACCGCATTTCCGGTTACTTTATAACCGAACGAGATGTTGTCGGAAACCTTTTTCGCGCCTTCGAACCAGCCTGCGAACGTCTTTCCTTCAACACTGCCGGCTTCTATGACGGCAAACGTACCGTAATCGTATTCACCCGCGCCTTTAAGGACGACGCCGTCCTCGCTGCTTTCGAGCGAAACGGTGTATTTGCGCGGCGTATACTGCGCGTACACGTCGGTTGCGGCTGTGACATTTGTATATGTGCCGAGCCAGCCTGTGAAATCATGACCTTCCGCCTCGGGAGCTTCGGGCGCAACCGCGCTGCCGCCTTTGTCGATGTACTGTGCGCTCAAGAGTTCGTTGTCAAAACCGAAGAATCTGACAAGAACCTTGTTTGAAAGGTCAATCGAACTGCCGAGAGCATAGAGAATAAGGTCATCATAACCTTTCGGTGAGAACAGCGCGTAGTCACGGTATACTGCGGAATACTCCCATGTAAGACCGGATGCAAGCACCGTGCCCGTGCCGTAGGCATATTCGATAAGTGTCGCGTTGCCCTCGGAATCGGTGAATATTACATTTGTTCCGTCGACGAACGAATCGGAATCGAAATATGTATGGCTGCAATAGGTCGAGTGGAGATCGGAATCCGTAAGCGGTATTCTGTCCGACAGCTCGGCTGTCGCAATGGGATGTGTTGAATCGGCTATTTTGTTGTAATAGTCGAGTTTGAACAGCTTGGACACGCCGCCGGGGAGTTTGAAACTGATATTGCCGCCTTTCCAGCCGTTGTCGCACGCGCCGAAGATAACGACGCCGCCGTTGTAGACATAGCTGTCAAGCGCCGATTTCACCTTTTCAAGACGGTTGTACGAAGCGGTTGACTGGTCGTTTGCGATAAGGATTACTGAGTAACCCGAGAAATCTGTTTTTGAGAGTGAATTAGTGCTGCTCTTGTCGTAGAACGTTACCGCACCGGCTTCGACAAGGTCATTGAGCACCTTTTCATTGGTTGACGTTGACCACGGGAGTGTATCTTCCACAAGGAGCACGCCGTAGTCGCCCGTGCGGACGTATCCGCAAATGCACTTTCTGCCCTTGTGGTTCTCGACAGTGCTCAAACCGCAGCGCGAACATGTCGCCGTGTGAGTCTGTCCGTCGCCGTTGTCGGTATAGACGAAGTCATGACCGAGTGCGTCGATTTCTTCTTTAACTGTCTTTTTGCATTCCGAGCAGTACCATTCATATACGCCTTTCTCCGTGCATGTCGGGTCGACGGAAGAAACAAGAGTAAGGCCGTTGTGTTTGAGGTAGCCGTCCTCTTCATCGTAGTAATAACCGCAGCCGTCACGTTTGCACGAGAAACGAACCTTCTTGTACGTGCAGTCGCCCGAACCGACGACAACGCCGCCGTCCATATCGTGGCCTAACGCCGTATCGGGATAATCAACTCTCGATACCAGAGTGCATCTTGCGCATGTCGATTCACTGTAGGCGTCCTCTGTGCATGTGGCTTCGTAATACTTCACGTCCGCCGCGTTAAAGATATGTCCGTACGCCTTCGGGAATTCCTCGTAGGAATCGCCGCAGCGCGTGCAGGTGTAAATGAGGTGGCCGTCCTCCGTGCATGTCGCGTCGTCGCCCGTAACGGCGTAGTTGTGACCGAGCGGATCTATCACGCGTGTTTCTTCATAGACCTTGCACTTGACGCAGACTCTGAATTCAACGCCTGCGGTTGTGCATGTTGCGGGTGTGCGTACCTGCCACTCCGCGCCGGGAATGACAACGACGACGGGGAGTATCTTTATGATGGACTTAACAAGTGATGTAATGTCGAGCGAATTTGCAGCCGAATAAGCCTTGCCGCCCGTAGCCTCCGCAATTTTTGTGAAGGACGAGAGAGCGGAAGAACCTGTCGCTATTCCGAACACCGCAACGGGTGACGAAAAATTGCTTTTCAAAAATTCAGCCGTTGACGACAATGTATAACCTGTGTACGGTTCTGGATCGAGTGCGCCCGCGTCGCCCATTACTATAGCCGCTTTACCGGCGTCATCGCGCCATGACAGAGATTTAAGACCGTCAACAAGCGCGGAGTAAACGGTTTCGGGAGCATCGCCGCCGTAACCGAGCGAAAGAGCCGAAACGGCGGAGCGGATACTTTTCGCATCGTTTGTAAAATCAAGGCATACATTATATGCATAGTCGTTTTTAGAGCCGGTGCGGGATGCGAAATCGCGGTAGTCGACAAGTGCGACGCGATAGTCTATGTCGTTTGCCTGAAGGGTGTTGAGA
>CAVKLD010000016.1:0-32566 GCA_963657065.1 bacterium | reverse complement strand
TGACATGAAAAAATTAGGCGCATCAACGCCTAACGATTACTTTTATTAATTTAAACTGTCAAACTCCCGAATCAACAAATTTATTTTTTTTGCTTGACAATCGGGCCGCGATGTGATACAATATCCACGCTTTAAGGAGAGATACCGAAGCGGTCATAACGGAACGGTCTTGAAAACCGTCGTACCTTTGCGGGTACCGTGGGTTCGAATCCCACTCTCTCCGCCATTTAGTTTAATATTTTCAATGACGTTACCGTATGGAGAAGTACTCAAGTTGGTGACGAGGCGCCCCTGCTAAGGGCGTAGGTCGGGAAACCGGCGCAGGAGTTCGAGTCTCCTCTTCTCCGCCATGAAAAAAGCACTTGCAAAAGCAGGTGCTTTTTTCTGTTTTCCGCGTTTTTTCTGTCGGATAACATCCCGCCGCGTTTTTTCGGCAGCGTCAAAATTTTTCAAACGGTTCACAGCCGTTTTTTGTCCGCATGTTTCGGAGTCGTCCGTGACAATCGCAAAAAACCGTCCGGTAAATTTCCCGTCTTCACGAAACGCATCGAGAAAAAACGCCTGCCGGCAACACTTTATCTTCCGCAGCAATTCTTATATTTTTTGCCGCTGCCGCACGGACAAGGTTCGTTGCGCCCCACCTTTTTTTGTTTCCGCGTCTGCGGAGCGGAATACATGATTTCCTCAAGCTGCTTCAAAAGTCCCGAGCGCAATGTTTCACTCGGCAGATTCATCGTAAGAATCTGTCTGCGGACATCCATAAGATCAACCTCTCCGCTTTCAAGAAGTTTGCGGATGTTCGGACCGAGAGAAAACGACCCGACCTCTTCCAATTGCGGCATCATACGGATTATCTCGTTCGGTGTATAACCTCTGTTGCTCTGCATTCTTGTGTTGTTGTTGAGATCCTGCAAAATTTTCGAGAACTCGTAAATATCCGATTTCCGCGAAAACTCAAGCCCCATCCCGCCGAGTACTTCCGCAACGTCAGACAAATCCGAGCTGCAATAGCGAACCTCAAAAATAACGTCGTCGAAAGCGCTTTTCAGCGCGATGTCATTCAACGAAAAAACTCTTGAGAGAAACGACATCAACGCCTGCGTTTCCCGTGTATCCTCGCAATAAGTCGGATCTTCATAGGACAGCAGCTCTTTCTTTTCGGGTACAAAAAACGGTTTGCCGCGATGCATGCGAACCATATTTCCGTATGGCTCGATACCGTGCATTACAAGCAGTGAATCGATAATTTCGCGCTCCCAAAACGGCGTTTCCGGTTCGTCCGAAAAAAGCTCATCCGAACCTAAAATACAGTATTGTTCACGTTCATGTACGGCGATATCGGCAAACGCAATAAACTCTTCCTCCGTTACAAGGGTCGGGTTTTGTTCGGATATGATTTTCCACGCGTCTTTCAGCGCGATTATACCGTACAAATTTGTCATCGCAACAAAATACTTACGAAGATTCCTCGAAACGGCGGCTTTAAGCGGAATCGCACGGTAAAGTTCATTGAGCCTGCGCCGGGTATATCTTTCGGGAAAAACAATATATTCGTCTGTGTCCATTTGCAACTCTCCTTTTTTCGGATCCATTCCGCCCATCGGATTAGCCGTTATTCCCGCCGTTCATCCCGCAAGAGCGTGAGTGCGGCGGAACTGCCGCCGTTCGGCGGCGGGTTTGCCGGGATTATTTTTCGTAGGAGGAAATTTTGCGGTACACGGGAATGCCTTTTGTCGAAACGTGTATTTTGCCGTTTCCGACGACTTCGCCGGTGAAATAATCCGCCCACGTATCCGCAACGGGGAGATAAACATCGCGTTCGTCACCGTCGTCAATGCAAATCGGAGCGACGAGCAGATCCTCGCAGAATATGAATTCATCTTCGATATTCACGGTTTCGGGGTCGGACGTATAATCCATCACAAGCGCACGAATCGGCGGACGTCCCGTGTCGCGGTAAACGTCGAACGCCTTCTTGAGCATGGGAACAAGCGTTTCGCGAAGTTTCAGAAGCTCACGCACTTCGTTCTCGCAATCGAATTTCAGCCACGGCACCTCTTCGCAGTACCAGCCGTTAATGCGGCAGTGAACGCTAAACACTGCAAGTTGTATGCGGCGTATCATCTCCTCTTTCGAGTTGGCATGGCGAACTTCGGGACCCCAGAGCACACCCGAAAAAGCGGTCTGCGCAACTGCGCGGATGAAATCCCTGTGCTCGTACAGGTCGCTGCAGATAACAAACGGATACGGCGCGGAAAGCGCACCCATGTTTCGAACCTCGCTGAAAGTTTCGTGTTCGCCGAGCGCATCCAGTATGGTCTGGCAGTAAAGCGTGCCGAAAATCGAGTGGTACTGTTCGCCGTCCATCCCCGACGGGAACTGCGCGGTAAGCGGAAAACTCCAGCTGCCCGTGTTGTCGCTCGAATCGCACTCATCGAGTTTGAATCCGTCGATTCCCTTGTCAACAAGCGTCTTTCTGTGATAGTCCGCAAAAATTTTACGTGCTTCTTTTGTGGCAAAATCAGGCACAACACCGCCCCAAACTTCATATTCGCCGCCGTACGGAGCAATAGCGTCATGTATCGGAGAGGAAGGGTGAGTAAACGCATGCTCCCAGAGATTTATATGGAAACCGCTGTCGCGCAGCTTCTTAATCATTTCGTCGGGATTCGGGAAACGGTCGCTCCAGACGTACGAGCATGAATACGAATGCGTCTGCCAACCCGGTTCCAAGCCGAGGATGTCGCACGGCATGTCATTTTCGCGGAAATATTTTGCGGTGGCAAGCACCTCTTCCTGTGAATATCTGCCGTAGCAGCGATAAGTCACGCCGAGTCCCCACTCGGGAATATCGGGACCGCCGCCGGCAAGCATGTTGTACTGCGACACTATGTCCGTTACGGTGCCGCCCTCAATCACGTAAACGTCCACGCCCTCCGCCGCCGGGATAAGCACGCTCATAACAGCGTTCTCAGACTTGCGGACAGCGTACAAATCGTCGGTGGAAATCTTTACGTCGCTCTCCGTTTCGACGGATACCGTCCTGCCGGAATTTCTGGAATAACCGCAATATACCTCCATATAACGCAAAGTGTCGAAATACATTCCGTATCCTTTGTTCGTCACGAAAAACGGTGCAGGCGCATGGCTTTCGCCGTTGTTCGTCGCAGGGTCGGCGTTTACCGCAAGACGGAGTTTCCTGCCGCGGTGAGCGAACTGTTTGACCTGAAGACCGAAGCCGTAAACCTGAGCGTCGTCTTCCAACGGAAATTCAAGCAAAAAACCGCGTTTTGTCTGTCTTGCCGTAAAATTTGAAGCGGGATAGGAAACGTCCGTTTCTTCATAGCGGAAATTTTTACAAAACTGCGAGGGAACAAACGATTCCGGTGTGCCGAATGTAAATTTTTTCATCTTTTTTCAATGCCGCACACGGACAAAAACCGCCCGCGGCTAATCCTTTCTGTTTTGCCGCCTGAGAGCCGACGAAAATCGAACTCATGCCGCCCGTCGGCCTTATACGGCTTCTTGGATTCTATCATATAACCTCTGTTTTGTCAACGCGGAGATGTGCCGCGCCCGTCCGCTGAAAACGACGGAATTTGCGCAAAAAAAAAGTGAGGCTGCGCAACCAACCGATTGTGCAGTCCCACAACAATTATATTTGCATCGTTTTTTGTTTTGCGTCAGTTTTTGATAAGCTGATAGAACGCGGATGCGCTCTCACCCGTGGCGGCGGAGATATAAACCGAACCGTCATCGAGAACATGCGCGTTCGCAATATACGCAAAGACATTGTCTTCGTACGCCGTCATCGTGTTTGCTGCGAAATCCATAACGCCGCATGCGGGCATCGTGTCGCCGTTTACGCCGCGAACGACAGCATATTTTCCGTTCTCGCTTATGGTAAACAGGTCGGCTGTAAATCCGTTTTTGAAGCACGAGTAGTTAATGGTAATCGTCTGCCCCGAAATGCAGTTGTACACTTCGCCGGTGGACTTCGTAAGGATAAACTCACCGGAGATAAGATAGTCCTCCTTGATATCGCCGCTGAACTTTTTGACTTCGGTCGCGTCGTTGCCGTCGGAACGCATCAGGCTGAAGCTGTTGTCCTCGTTATTCGAGAAATAGTATGTATCCGTACCGTCGCGCCAGAAGTTGAGAGATGCGACATTTATGGCATATCTGACATTATCAACATTCGTGCCGCTGCCGCCGCTCGTAAAGATATCGGCAAGTCCCGTTTCTTCGTACGAAACGTAGTAACGCGACGAGAAGAAAAGCACGTTTTTGTTGTCGCCCTGCGAAAGAATATCGTTTGTGAACATTTTGTAGTCGGTTTTCGTCTTGCCGTCCATGGCGACGGTGCGCTGGTCTTCGGACAGGAAATACTCGCTTGTGCGGTCGGAGTAGAGATAGAAAATCTCACTGTAGATTTTGTCTTCCTTATAAAATCTCGTATTGTCGACGTCGAGCATCATAAGGAGCGTCCCCTTATCGTCCTTAAAGCCCTCGAACATGTCGGTGACTTTGAAGAAAGCGTAGTCATAGAGAAGGACGTCGGGATAGAGCAGATTCGTAAAAAGTCCGTAGCCGACGGTATGACCGTCCTGCTCGAGATAGTGGATAACCGCAGGCAGTTTCTGCGACGAGCACTCGGCGGACACTTCGAAATTTCCGCTTTCGGGTATCTGCGTCAGCATGCCGCCGGCAGCCTGATAAAATTTAACCTCGCCCTGCTTTGTCATTGTGTAGAAAATATTGTCGAAGTCGGTGCTCATCAAAGGCAGCGACACATTCGTATCGACCGTATAGGTCTGCTTATAGTCCGTCCCGAGTCCGCTGCCGCCGTTATCGGTTTCCGACTGACTGTCGATTTTTTTGTTGATGTCGAGCACTCCGGTAAACACCACGGCTGCGGTCGCGACAAGCACAACCAGAAGCACCGAGAGAATAATTTTCAGTTTCTTTGCCATTTGATTTTCCTCCGTTTTTCACAGCATATAGTCGGTGGTTTCGAAAACCGCACCGTTTTTTATGTAGACACGCGGCACGCGCCGCGAAAGAGAACAGAGCACCTCGTAATTTATCAGTCCCGCTTTTTCGGCGACTTCGTCAACGCTTATGTACGCTCCGCCGTCGCGCCCGAACACGGTTATCTGACGCCCCTCGCAAACGTTATCTATATCGGTAACGTCAAGCATTGTCTGATCCATGCAAACGTTTCCTATAACGGGTGCGCGCCGACCGTTTACAAGCATGCACATCCTGTTGGAAAGGCGGCGCGGATAGCCGTCGGCGTAGCCTATCGGCACCGTCGCTACCGTCATTTCGCGCTTCGACGTAAAAGTGCGTCCGTAGCTTACGGGCGTATCGGGCGGAATGTTTTTCAGCATAGAAACAACGGTTTTAAGCTCCATGACCGGCAGCAGTTTAACCGTGCGTTCGACGGACGGCGACGGATAAAGTCCGTAGAGAATTATGCCGGCGCGAACCATGTCGAAATTCATCTCGCGGTAGTTGAGGATGCCCGCCGAATTTGAGCAGTGACGAAGTTCAAAATATATCCCGCGCGACGCAAGACGGTCAACCGCACTCAAAAACAGGTCGTACTGCAGCCTTGTAAACAATTCGCCGTCGGCGCAATCCGCACTCGAAAAATGCGTAAATACACCTTCCGGATTCAATCCGGGAAGATTGCACACTTTCTCGATTTCGTCAATAACCGGATAATCGTCGACGGAGTCATGGTAGAGAAAACCTATACGGCTCATGCCCGTGTCGATTTTTATGTGCGCATTGACCTTCACGCCGCAAAGGCACGCGTTGTCGGACAACGCCTCGGCATACGAAAAAGAGTAGACCGCCTGCGAAATATCGTTGCAGACAAGCTCACGCACCTTGTCGGGCGGAGTGTAGCCCAAAATCAGAATCGGACGCGATATGCCCGCCTTGCGCAGCTGCAGAGCCTCGGCAAGATTCGACACGGCGAATCTGTCCGCGCCTGATTCCTGCATCTGCTGCGCGGTGTAGGCGTAACCGTGACCGTAACAATCGGCTTTCACGACGGCGCAAAGACCCGTGCCCGGACGCAGTACACTCTTGATTTGTTCGATGTTATTGTCAAGCGCGTCAAGATTTATCTGCGCCCATGTTCTTCTTAAAAAATCAAGCATGTTATCAATTATGCTTCTTTCGATTTGATAAGCTGACGGGGAGCCGAGCCCCATGCCGCCCGTCAACTTTATGCCTACTATAATACTACTAAACGGCGCGCTTGTCAAATCACAAATGCGTAATATTTCGGTTACAAAAATATTTTTCTCCGTACACTGTTTTTTATTGTAATTTTAATGCGCCTATGCTATACTTAAGTTGATGGGAGTCGACCACATGCCGCCCGTCAGCTTAACAAACAACAAGGAGAAACAACTATGTATGTATCGGCATCGGATCTGCGCTCACGCGCAAGGCTCAAACTCAAAAACAACTACTGGAACGCGGTACTCGTCACTATCGTTCAGGGGGCGATTCTAAGCATAGCTTCACCTGCGGTGATCGTCCTCGGCGGGGCGCTTACAATAGGAACGTCGGCATTTTTCCTGCATAACGCCGACAGACAGCAAACCGACATTTCCGACTTGTTCACTCCGTTCAAACAGCAGTTCGGCAATTCGATAATCTACTTCATCGTTTATTCCCTGCTTGTCACGCTCTGGACGCTGCTGTTCATCATTCCCGGCATCATAGCGGGATTCGCTTACGCAATGACGCCGTACATCCTCGCGGAGCATCCCGAGATTTCCGCCGTCAACGCGCTCAAAATGTCAAAGGACATGATGAAAGGCAACAAAGGCAGGTACTTCTGCCTGCAGCTTTCGTTCATAGGCTGGGTGCTTCTCGGCTTTCTCACATGCGGAATCGGGCTTTTCTTTCTCATACCGTACGTTCAGGCGGCAAACGCGGAATTTTTCAATGAAGTTTCCGGCAAGAACGCTCAGCGCGGCACATTCGACCCCGCCGCACCCGGTTTCGGTTTTGAAAACGATCAAAATCCCTACAACCATCAAAACCCCTGCGAAGATCAAAATAACCGGGGCGACGGATATCAGACTTTCTGATTCGCCCGAAGTTATCACTGAACTTGCATCAAAAGCGGCAGTCTTCGGACTGCCTTTTTTAAGCTGACAGATGTCCGCAATAAAATTTGCATTACCCCTTGTAAAAGTGGGAAAAATAGTATAAAATAGATAAACAGACAAAAGAAAACCCCTGTTTTCCGATTTATTTTTGGAGGATTTGTATGAATTATTCCCTTTCCGAAGCTAAAGCAAAAGAGTTGCTCGACGGTAAGCTGCTGCACTTTTTCGGAGTCACGGCGGACACCGCCTCTTACGACCAGCTTTACAGAGCGATTGCGATGATACTGTGCGAACTGATGGCGCAGGGCAAGAGCGAATTTGACGCGCACGCAAACAAGAGCGAAGCAAAACGCGTTTATTATCTCTCGATGGAATTTCTTATGGGCAGAAGCCTTAAAAACAATCTGTACAACCTGAACCTTACGGGCGTTTTTGAAAAAGTGCTCAAAGGCTACGGGATAAAGCTCGACAGGCTCTACGATTGCGAACCCGATGCGGGACTCGGCAACGGCGGCTTGGGACGCCTTGCGGCATGTTATCTTGACGCGCTTTCAACGGGTCGTTATCCCGCACGCGGCTACTCGATTCTCTACGAGTACGGCATTTTCAAACAGAAGCTCGTCGACGGCTGGCAGACGGAACTGCCCGACTTCTGGCTCCCCGGCGGTGAAGTATGGCTCACCCGCCGCGAAGAACTCGCCGTAGACGTCAGCTTCGAGGGCAATATAAAAGAAGGCTGGGCTGACTCGCACCACTACGTCGAAATATCGGACGCGAATATTATAAAAGCCATTCCGCACGACATGTTTGTTTCCGGCAAAGACGGCAAAGGCATAAACGTTCTCCGTCTGTGGTCGGCGGAGGCTCCCGGCATGGACATGGAACTGTTCAACAAAGGGCAGTACCTGCGCGCGGTGGAACGCGACGCGATGGCTCAGACGATTTCAAAAATGCTCTACCCCGCCGACAATCACCCTGAGGGGAAAAGTCTGCGTCTGCGTCAGCAGTATTTCCTTGTTTCCGCGTCTGTTCAGGATATAGTACAGCATCATCTTCACCATTACGGCACGGTTGAAAATCTGCCCGAAAAGACGGCGATTCAGATAAACGACACGCATCCGACACTCGCGATTCCTGAGCTTATGCGCATCCTTCTGGACGAATGCGGCTACGGCTGGGACGACGCTTGGCAGCTTGTTACCGCGACGATCGCATACACGAACCACACCGTCATGGCGGAGGCTCTCGAAAAATGGGGCGAAGACCTCGTAAAACGCCTTCTCCCGAGAATTTATCAGATTATCAAAGAGATAGACAACCGTTTCCGCGCCTACACATGGGACTCGACGCACGACGCCGATTTCGTTGAGCGCACCGCGATAATTTCCGGCGGCGCGGTCAGAATGGCAAATCTCTGCGTTGCAGCCTGCCACAAGGTTAACGGCGTTTCCGCACTTCACTCGCAAATACTCAAGGACACCGTATTTAAAGATTACTACAGACTCACGCCCGAGAAGTTTACGAACGTCACAAACGGCATCGCACACCGCCGCTGGCTGTGCCAGTCCAACCCCGCACTAACCGAACTTCTCACAAAAAAAATAGGCGACGGATTTATCCGCGACGCGTCGGAGCTGTCGAAATTCAACAAGTTTGCAAACGACAAGACCGTATTAAAATCTCTCGCAAAAATAAAACGCGGCAATAAGGAGCGTTTTGCAAAGCATATTCTTGACATTACGGGCGAAAAACTCGACATTGATTCGATGTTCGACGTTCAGGTAAAGCGGCTGCATGAATACAAGCGGCAGGAAATGAACGCGCTTGCAATTCTTGCGCGGTATGTCGAAATAAAGAACAATCCGAACGGAAATTACGTCCCGCACACGTATATTTTCGGAGCGAAAGCCGCGCCGGGATATTACGTGGCAAAAAAAATAATCAGCTTCATCTCCGCGCTTGCGAAAACCGTGAACAACGACCCCGCCGTAAACAAATACATGAAAGTCGTCTTCGTTGAAAATTACAGTGTCACCGAAGCCGAACTTCTCATGCCCGCCGCCGAAATAAGCCAGCAGATTTCCCTTGCCGGAACGGAGGCGAGCGGCACGGGCAACATGAAACTCATGATAAACGGCGCGATAACGCTCGGCACGATGGACGGCGCGAATATCGAAATTTACGATGCCGTAGGCAAAGACAATATCATAATTTTCGGAATGGACGCGTCCGAAGCACAACAGCTTAAAGCAAGCGGCTACAATCCGGGAAACTACTATATGAACAATCCCGCGCTCAGAGAAACGATAGATTATCTCAACACGCACACATTTGACGGGAAGTCATTCCCCGAAATAGGCGAAACGATAAAGCACCACGACCCGTATATGTGCCTTGCCGATTTTGCCGACTACTGCCTTGCGGAAAAGCGTGCGGAGGAATTGTACACGCAGCCTGAAAAATTCCTCAAAATGTCGCTTGCAAACATTGCAAACGCAGGTATTTTCGCAGCCGACCGCGCAATTGCGGACTACGCAAAAGATATCTGGCACACAGTGCCCGTTAAGTAAGTCATGCTTGAACCGTTTAACGCAGCGAAAGAATACCACAAGTCAATTATCGGAGCAGCCGCCGCAGGGACACCCCTGCGGCTGCGTGTGCTTCTGCCGCGCAACTTCCGCGTGACGCATGTCGACCTCGTGATAAAGCGCGACAAAAGGCCCGACGAATACCGCGCTATGAACTGGGAGAGCACCGACAACGTCAACGAATGGTGGTTTATCGACGTGACGTTTGACGAACCGGGCGCGTATTTTTACCGTTTCGAGTACGACACAGCATGGGGACGCACTCTCATAAGGCGCGTCGGAATAAGCCAGAGCGGCTCGATTGACGGCGGCGGCGAATGGGAGCAGTTTGTCTATTCATCCGACATGCGCACGCCGGACGTCTTCGACGGCGGTATATTTTATCAGATTTTTCCGGACAGATTCAATTTTTCCGGACGCGAAAAAGAAAACGTCCCGGCAGACAGGGTTATTCGCGCCGACTGGGGCGGCATGCCCGTTTGGGAACCCGACGAAACCGGAACCGTCAAAAACAACGATTATTTTTGCGGCGACTTTGAGGGAATCACCGAAAAGCTGCCGTATATTGCGTCGCTCGGCGTTACATGCGTGTACTTAAACCCGATATGCGAAGCGCACTCAAATCACCGCTACGACACCGCGAACTACATGCGCCCCGACCCGCTTCTCGGCACGGACGCGGACTTCGCGAAACTGTGCGATACCGCGCATTCGCTCGGCATTAAAATTCTCATCGACGGCGTTTACAGCCACACGGGCGCGGACAGCGTTTACTTCAACAAAAACGGACGGTACGGCAGCGGCGGCGCGTACAACGACGAAAACTCGCCGTACAGGCAGTGGTACTCGTTCGGTAAGAACCGCGACGACTACAAAGGCTGGTGGAATTTCAAAACGCTGCCCGAAGTCAATGAAACAAATCCCGGCTTCACCGAATTTATAACGGGGACAGACGGCGTCATTGACCGCTGGCTGTCGCTCGGCGCGGACGGAATACGTCTTGACGTTGCCGACGAACTGCCCGACAGCTTTATAGAAAAAATACGTGCGGCGGTGAAGCGTCACGGCGAAGACAAACTGCTGCTCGGAGAAGTATGGGAAGACGCGAGCTGCAAGATAAGTCAGGGCGGCAGACGCAGATATTTTTGCGGCGGCGAACTCGATTCAGTAATGAACTATCCTTTCAGAACGGCGATAAACGATTTCCTGCTCACCTCGAACGCTCAACTCTTTATGGACAGAATCTATTCGGTGTACCTCAATTACCCGCCGAAAATAATGAACCTGTGCATGAATTTTCTCGGCACGCACGACACGCAGCGCATACTGACCGTCCTTGCAGGGATAAACTGCGACGACATGTCGCGTCTGTCGCAAAGCCGGATTGCGTATTCCCCTGAAACGCTCACGCACGCGAAAAAGCTGTTGAGAGCAGCTGCGTGCATCCTCTACACGCTCCCCGGTATCCCCTGCATATACTACGGAGATGAAGCGGGACTGACGGGCGGCAAAGACCCGTTCAACCGCGCCTGCTACCCGTGGGGCGGCGAGGACAGCGATATTACAGGATTCCACAAGATGCTCGGCGCATTCAGAAAAGACGCAAAAGTGCTGTCGGACGGCGGTTTTTATCCGCTCTCGTCCGCGCTCGGCTGCGCCGCGTATCTCAGATATAAGCAGGGCGAACGGCGCATCGCCTGCATCGCCAACAAAAACCCCGATGCGATTGACTACGTCTTAAACCCCGACATGCAAAATATGCACGCATTCTGCGGCGGCGAGAATTTCGGCGGCGTTGTTCGCATCCCGCCGGAAACCGTGTGCATTCTCACCGACTGACAAAATCAAAACGCGGGTACGCGGGTACGATTCACGCCCGCTCAACAAACACGTGAATATATTCCTGCTTTCCGCCAAAAATAAATCCGAATATTATTTTCGGAGGAATTTATGCTTTCTGCAAAAAAGACGCTTGACGTCGAAAAAAAAGAACTGAGAAAATACGCGGCGGCATTAAAGAAAGACGGCGGCACGGCAGAGTGCGACAGATGGCTGCAAGACAACGCGCAGCTGCTCTCGTCGTGCATTTCCAACGGAATAAAATCTGTAAAAAAACATCGCGGCGATTCCGCCGACGGTGTTTTTCGCGTTATTGCTGAGTGTATTGACCGTATAACGCCGGGGAATGCTTCTCAAAGTTTTTCAAAAGCTCTGCGGGACTTCGATTTGCCGCTGGATTTCTGCTCCGACCTTGCCGCGCTCACTTTTGCAGCCGCCGCTTGCAGGGCGGTGCGGACATACAAAACCGCGCCCGATGATTTCGGCTCAACGGTGCGCGTGATATTCGAATTACGCGGCGTTGACTTTGACGAAATACCGGCGCAAGCGTGCGAAGCGGAGCGGCTGCTGGGGCTCGACCCCACCGGAGATTATACGAAATGCGACCGCCTCACAAAAGAAAACTACCGCCTCGCCGTATGCCGCAGCGCAAAGAAAAAAGGCGTGTCGACAGTTGAATTTTTGCGCGTTGCGTTGGATAACGCCAAAAACGCCGATGCGGCAAAACGCCACATAGGTTTTCACATAGGCATCCCGAAAGCGCAGTCGGCGCACGGCGCGGCGTTTTTATGCTTCGAGGGATTGTCCGCCGTACTGCTTACAGCGGCAAGCGTCATCTTCGGCGCACGTTCGGCGGGCGGCTTTTTCGGTTCGATTGCGGGGCGGTGCGTCCTGTCCGCAGTCGTTTTCGTCCCGGCTCTCGCCGCACTGCGTCCGCTTTACGACCGTCTGTCGGCTAAAATCTTTCCTCCGCGATTTCTCCCGTCATACGACCCCGAAAAAACCGACGGCTTGCCGCCGACAGTAATTGCGATCTCAAGCATACTGCCGTCCGCCGATAAAATAAAGCATGTCGGCGAGCATCTTTTCAAAACAAAAATGTCCGATTCATCGACGGATACGGTGCTCGTGTTTTTGTGCGACCCGAAAAACGCCGATGTGCCGTCGCTGCCCGAAGACGCCGCCGATATAAGAGCGGCAAAAAAGATAATTGAGGACTTAAACGACAGGTGCGGCGGCGGGTTCGTTTTCGCTCTGCGCGACAGGACTCTCGCTCCGTCCGAAAACAGCTACGGCGGTCACGAACGAAAAAGAGGCGCGATTTGCGCACTCACTAAACTTATAACCGACGGAGTCAACAGCTTTTCCGTGCTTACCGGCGACGCCGAAAAGCTCCGCCGCGCACGGTATCTTCTTGCGCTTGACTCCGACACGACGCTGCCGTTTGAGAGTCTTAAAAGACTCGTCTGCACGGCGTATCATCCCTTGAACCGCCCCGTTTTCTCACCCGAAAAACGCCGCATAACGGATGGATACGGCATCATTGCGCCGCGTATCGAAACTTCAGCGGAATCATCGGAAAAAACATTTTTTTCTTCGTTCATGACGCTCGGCGGCATCAGTGCATACTCCTCGCCCGTGTCGGAGAGATACATGGACATGTTCGGCGCGTCGCTTTTCACGGGCAAGGGACTTATAGACATACCGGCTTTTTCGCAGACATGCGCCGACGCGTTCCCCGACGGCGTTGTGCTGAGTCACGACATACCGGAAGGGTCACTGCTTAACACCGCATTTTCGGGCAGAATCTGCCTGTCCGACAGTTTTCCGTCAAAGCCGTCGGCTTACTATAAACGCGCCCACCGCTGGATAAGAGGCGATATGCAAAATCTGCGCTTCCTTCACGGTACGGTAAACGGCAGTGCATGCGCCGCATCGCTGACGCGTCTTACAAAATACCAGCTCGCCGACAATCTGCGCCGCGCCGTGACGCCCGTGCTGTCGCTTACCGCGCTGCTGCTGTCGGTTTTCGTTTCGGGCGGCGCATCGCGTATTCTGCTTTTGTGGGCGGTTTTTTCGGTAATCAGCGAACCGACCGTTTCTTTTTTCGGTGAAATGTTCAGACTCGGCGCAAAAACACTGACGTCCGTCTATCTTACCGCCTCCGCCGGAGCAGGCGTAAAATCTCTTATCCGCGCCGCGTACCTCGCCGCCGCACTTCCCGAAAATGCGTCGGTTTCGTTTTCCGCAGTCACTAAGGGACTCTATCGCGGTTTTGCAAGTCACAAAAAGACGCTCGAATGGGTCACTGCGGCTCAGAGCGAACGTGGCAAAAAAATCGCGCCCGCGTCGTGCGCAATATCGCTCGCCTGCGCGGCTGCACTCTTTCTCGGTTCGCCGCCGCACCGGCTGTGGGCGGTTCTCATTCTGTTCAACATTCCGTTTTCACTCTCCGACGGCATAAAGAACACGCACCGTGCGGAGCGTCTGTCCGCCGCCGACCGCGAAACGCTCAAAAGCTATGCCGCCGCCGAATGGCTCTATTTCGAAAAATACGTCACCGCCGAAGAAAACAGCCTGCCGCCGGACAACGTCCAGCTTACGCCCGTGCAAAAAACAGCGCACCGAACCTCTCCCACGGACATAGGAATGTATCTTATGAGCTGTCTGACGGCTGCCGACCTGTCGCTTATAACCGGGGAACAACTCTGCGAACGCCTGAAAAGCACGTGCGAAACGCTTAAAAAAATGAAACGCCGTTTCGGTCTGCTCTATAACTGGTATGACACACGCACGCTTGAAGTGCTGCATCCCGACTTCATTTCAACAGTCGACTGCGGCAACTATCTGTGCTGTCTTTCCGCATTAAAAGAGGGACTGAAAAAACTGTCGTCAGGCACGGACAAATTTGCGGAAATTCTGGATTTCATAAATTCCGAAATAAGCTCGGCGGATCTCGGAGTGCTGTTTTCAAAAAAGCGCGGACTTTTTTCCGTCGGCATGAACGGCACGGATAAGACATTGAGCACTTCGTTTTACGACACGTACATGTCGGAAATGCGCCTGACGTCATACTACGCCGTCGCTCTGCGCGAAGTCCCCGCATCGCACAACGAAAAGCTCTCACGCGCCGTTGTCGGTTCGTGGCTGTACAATTCCGCCGCGTCGTGGACGGGCACAGCGTTTGAATACCTCATGCCCGCACTGTTCCTTCCCGTATTTGACGGGACGTTTTTAAGCGAAGCCCTGCACAACTGCGTCCGCGAACAGAAGCGTGCGGTGCGCCGTACTCCGATGCCATGGGGAATCTCCGAAAGCGGTTACTACGCATTCGACCCCGAACTCAATTACAGATACAAGGCGCACGGATTAAAACGGTTGTCAATAAAAGCGGATGCCGACTGCGAAAATGTATTTTCACCGTACTCGTCTTTTCTCGCGCTTGCGGTATCACCCACCGATGCCGTAAAAAATCTGGCGCGTTTCGTGTCGCTCGGCGCATTCGGCGGGTGCGGATTTTACGAAGCACTCGATTTCACCGCGGAGCGCACTGCGCCGGAACAGTATATGGCGGTGCGCAGTTATATGGCGCACCACAAGGGCATGAGCCTTATCGCGTGCGGCAATGCGCTTTTCGACAATATAAACGTCAGACGTTTTCTTTCGGACGGACGGCTAAACTCCGCTCAAAGCATGCTCACGGAAAAACTGCCGTCGGAAGTTCCGTTCACCGCACGCCTAAAAAAAACACACGGAGAGCGCAAAATCACGCAGACGCGCTTTTCCTCAAATCCGGGAAACGTCAACCGGCGGTGCAGCGTGTTTTCCGACGGCGACGCGTCGCTGATATGCACCGCAGACGGGAGAAACAGATTTTTGTTTTCGTCGCTCTCCGTTTTCGGTTCGCGAAAAGCCGCAACCGGAATCTTTGCCGCCGTTAAAACGGCAAACGGCACAACACTGCCCCTTTCGCAAAACGGAAGAGGAACACTCAAAAAATCATATTTTTACAATAAAGAAACATGCGAAGGCGCAATCGCGGAGCACGCGCTGTGCCTTGCGCGTTCGGCGTCCGGGATATACGCACCCGTAAAGATAAGCGATATGTCCGACGGCGGATTGTACGAACTGCTGTTTTTTGCAGAACCGGAACTTATTTCCGGGAATGACTTCAACGTTCACAAAAGCTATTCCGACATGTTCATAACGACATTGGCAAACGAAAAACTCAATTGCGTCACGTTTGAAAGGCACGAAAAAGGCAAGCCGATTGCGGCTGTCGCCCTCGGTTTTGCGGACAGCGAACCGTTCGTTTTCACGTGCCGGAGAAGCAAAGTCCTGTCGCCGTCGATTCCTGCGGATTTCCCGTTTGCAAACATCACGCCCGACTTTGACGGCAGCACGGCGGATGTGTCGCCCTGTTTTGCCGCAAGCGTAAAAATTCAATTAAAGCCCGGCGAAAAACGAGAAAAGACGCTGATCGCCGCTGTCGGATGCGACAAAACGGATGCCGTCAACAAGTTGTCTTTTCTTCGCGGCAAACCTCTGCCGAAAGCGGAAAACTCTCCGGCAGGCGCATCGGTTTTCGCGGAAAGCATACAAAAAACGGCGGAAAATTATTTGCTGACGCGTTATTTCGGCAAACCCGCCGCACAAAATCCCGCAAAGACAAAAAACACTTCTTCAATCGGCTCTCTCTGGGAAAAAGGCATTTCGGGGGATTTCGGCATCATACGCGTTGCAGCCGACGACGCGCCGCCGTCGCTTTACGGTGATTTCATCGCGTTCCACTCCGCACTCACAAAAGCCGGATGTCCGTTCGACCTTGTTTTTACGTTTTACGCGCCCGACGATTACACCTCCGCCGCTTCGGAAAAACTTCGAACCGTGATAAAAAAAATGCGCGCCGCAGAATTTCTCGGTGCACGCGGCGGAATACACATTGCAAATATTTGCGCAGGATCGGATTCTGATATTCTGCTTAAGGAAGCTGCGGACGCGATATTCCCGATTGCGGAAGACGAAGCGGACATCATAGCAAACGAAAAAAATCCCATGCGCATTTCGCCGTGCGAACGCGCCGTTTCGGGCGCGGACGGTTTTATACCGAACGGATATTTCATCAACTCGCCGCACGCATTTCCGCTCTCGCTGACGCTCTCAAACGGCACGCTCGGAACACTCGTAACCGACACTTCACTCGGCTTTACGTGGTTTGCAAACGTGCGGTTGTGTCCGCTTACACCGCGTCCGTACGACGTTTCCGAGCCTATGAGCGGCGAAATGCTTCTCCTGAGTCAAAACGGCGAAAGCACCGACTGCATAAGGGGCGCGTCGGTGTTTTTTACCGACAGTTACGCGCTTTACCGTTCGGTCATAAACGGCATGCGGTGCGATGTAAAAATATCGGTCGCGGCGCGCGGCGCGGTAAAAGAAATATCCGTAAAACTCGCGGGAATCAAGAGCCGCTGCTCTCTCACTTACAGTGTCACGCCCGTGATGCACGAGAATATAAAATTTGCAAAAATTTGCGGTGCGGTTCTTTCCGGCAACAGCGCAACCGTAAGAAATCCGTTCAATACCGACTTTTGCGGTTATATGAACATCTCATGCAAAGACGGAACAAGCGCAATAAGCAAGGACAACCGCATTGAAATAACCGCAAACGCAAGCGGCAAAAACGAAACGTTCGAAACGACGTTCCGACTCGTTTTTTCGACAGACGAACGCGGAATAAAGCGGCTCGGCAATCTTGAATTTCGCCCGTTTGCGGAAAAGAGAGCGCATTTTGATACGGGTTTCGCGGATTTTGACAAATTCGCAAACGCACTGCTTTATCATCAGGCAGCCGACTCGAGAATACGTTCAAGAACCGGATATTACCAGTGCTCCGGCGCATACGGTTTTCGCGACCAGCTTCAAGACGCAATGTGCACCGTCCGTTTCTCCCCCGAAACGACGCGCAGGATAATTCTTTTGTGCGCTGCTGCGCAATTTGAAGAAGGCGACGTGCTTCACTGGTTTCACATCATCCCGTCCGCCGGCAAAAAAGGAGTGCGCACGCGCTGCTCCGACGATATGCTCTGGCTGCCGCTTGCCGCAGCGGCGTATGCCGAAAAAACAGGCAGAGAGGATATTTTTACCGTTTCCCTGCCCTATCTTGCCGGCGGCGCACTCAAGGACGGCGAACCGCAAAGATACGACCTGTACCGCCGCTCGAATAAACGCGGCACGCTGTACGAGCACTGTATGAAAAGCATTTTCAAAGCATGCGAATTCGGCTCTCACGGTTTGCCTCTTATAAAAGACGGCGACTGGAACGATTCTTTCGGCGAAATAGGCGTTGAGGGCAAAGGCGAAAGCGTATGGCTTGCGATGTTCTTAAAAATCATATGCGTCAAAATGTATCCGTATACGCAAAAATACGGCACACCGGAACAAGCGCGGCTGCTTCGGGAAATATCGTCGGAAATGTCGGACAGCGTGATGCGCTGCGCCTACAACGGGAAATTTTTCACCCGCGCATTTTTCGATGACGGCACGCCGCTCGGCGACGGCAGCGGCAACGCCTGCAAAATAGATTTGCTGCCGCAGTCGTTTGCATCATTTGCGGAAATCGGCACTCCGGAGCAGCGAAAAACCGCGCTTTTGTACGCGTTCGACGCACTTGCCGATAAGAAAAACAAACTTATAAAGCTCTTTTCGCCGCCGTTCGAACCTTGCACCCGACGGGCGGGATATGTAAACGATTATCCTGCCGGTGTACGCGAAAACGGCGGTCAGTACACCCACGCCGCAGTCTGGTTCACGCTCGCGCTGCTGAAAGAGGGATTGACGCGCGAAGCCGCCGAAGCGGCTTCAATGTTGCTGCCGTCAACAAAAGGCGCAACTTACGAACGCGAACCGTACGCCGTGTGCGGCGACGTATATTCCATGCGAGGAGCAGAGGGCAAAGGCGGCTGGAGTCTGTACACCGGCGCCGCCGGGTGGATGCTCGTCTTGGCGGAAGAATGGGAAAATCGAAATAAACGGCAGTCCGCATCAGCCGACGCGAACTCCCAAGCAGCTGACCGGAATTTCCCGTAAGCCGACGGAAATTAAACCCGTGCCGCCCGTCAGTGTCCATTTTCGGCACTTTTCACCCTTTTCGCCTTGCCCCGTCAAATCTAACCAAGCTCACACAATCCCCATAACGCCGCACGTAAATTGCAAGTTTCCGTGCTGTCAATAAAATTTATATAAGCGTTTCCCTGCCGACGGACGGCGGCAGCATATCGGCAATCGGTATGTCGAGCACAGTAACCGCTCCCGTGATTCCCCTTTTTGCGCCGCGGCAGACCGCCCTGCCGTACGCGGAAAGAACCGCACCGGTAAAATCCGGGTTCGATTTCATTTTGAGCGACAGCTCCGCACTTGCGCCGTCCGCATCGGCAATCACCCTGCCGCCGTGGAACATCGCCGGGAACAGCGCGTTCAGTTCAATCTCACTTACAAAGTCAACCGATGTTTCGTATCCCTCAAAATAATCCGGCATTGTGCGTATCTCGTTCTCGATGCGCACTCTGTCCGCGCCCTCCGCCGCCGCGACATAACAGTGGCGCGTATGCGTCTTTTTGCCGTCGCACTCCGCAAGACTTCCGTTTCGCGCAGCCGCCACTGCATCCTCTTTCGGAACGGTAACCTGAATCGCATAATTTACGCCGTTTATGCGGCGCAGTGCTTCGGAATGCCCCTGGCTGACGCCTTCGCCCCAAAACGTGTGAATTTTTGATTGCGGAAAAACCGACTTTGACACCGCTCTGACCGCCGAAAATATACCGGGGTCCCACCCCGCACTCACGAGCGCAAGATGTTTGCCTTTCAATGCAGAACGGTTCACAGTGTCAAAATGACGTTTTATTTCACAGTGTCGATCAAAACTGTCAACGACATTGAAATGTTCCGCGAGCTTGGGTGTATGTACGGGCAAATCGTCGGCAGAACCGCCGCACACAAACAAAATGTCGATTTTATCCTTAAAATCCAATATTTCACTCGAAGAACGCACCTCTACGCCGCCTGCGGCGCAGACTTCCGACTTCTCACGGCGCGTGAAAACGCAAACAGGCTCAAAATCTTCAGAAGAAAGCACGGCGCAAAGCGTTCCGCGCCCCAAATTGCCGTATCCGAAAACAGCAGCTCTTATCATAACAAAAAACCTCCGTATAAATATATGCATATACATATATATACGGAGATTTTTCAAAAATATTCAGTTTCGCAAATTCGATTCGCGACGTTCTCATACGACCGTTTTTCTGTGCGTCTGTTGTCAGCGTCCAAGCATTTCAAACAATTCGCGGCGTTTGTCGAAATCGGTTTCGAACACTCCTCTTAAAGCGCAAGTAACCGTCTTCGCACCCGCTGCGCGTATACCGCGCATGGTCATGCACATGTGTTCGGCTTCAACCGTCACGGCAACGCCCTGCGGAGCAAGTTCTCTTTCCAGAAAATCGGCGGTGTCGTTTGTCAGCCGTTCCTGGAGCTGAGGACGGCGGGCAAAACAGTCTACGATACGCGCAAGTTTTGAGATGCCTATCACTTCGCCGTCGGACGGGATATATGCAACCGCCGCCTTGCCTGTAAACGGCAGCAAATGGTGTTCGCATACGGAATAAACGGGAATGTCTTTCACAATCACAATACCGCCGCTTTTCTGCCCGTCGAATATTTTCAGATATTCGCACGGGTCACAGTGAAGACCGCCGAATATCTCTTCGCACATATCGGCGACGCGCGACGGAGTTTCCCTCAGTCCCTCTCTGTCCGGGTTCTCGCCTATCGCCTCAAGTATATCGCGTACGGCGCACTCTATTTTTTGTTTATCCAACTGAAATTACCTCTATTTTGTATATTCGACCGTAAAACAACCGGAATTCAATCCCAACCCGAGAGTGTCGCTCAGTTTTTCCGATTTTGAAAGAAGAGTATCCCCCACAAGCACCTGTGTAACGTAACCTCTGTCTTCATCAATGGATGCCGTATGCGACATAATCTTAATCCATTTCGACGGGTCGTCACTCAAAACGGTATCGGGAATCGCTTTCAGTATTTTTGTTTTTATTTCTTCTGCGGAAAATTGAACCACGCTCACAAAACCGTCCATTGACATCTCAAACGGCGATTTGACCGACACGGGATAATTTTCGTACCATATGTCGCTGCAATTCACCGACGCACCCGCCGCCATACTGCTGTAGACGGATAAAATCGGCTCTTTTGACTTGTCACCCGATTTTGCGAGATACTGCCCCGCCACAGCTAAAACGGTGGGAACAAGCGTGTTCTGCGTCCAGTCGTTCGTCCATATCCGCGCAGATGTGTCGCATATTGTCGCAACATCCCACTTGCCGTCGATTTTGAAGTCATATTTTTTCAACAAAGTAAAAATCGCGACAGTCTGCGCTTTCAAAGCCTCGAGCGGCGGTTGTGCACCGCCTATCTCCTGCGTAACCATACGGCACAGCAGGTTGAGCGTGTCGTATTCCGCACCGCAGTACGAAGTTTTTTCCGGAATTGTTTCATCCTGACAAATTACGGAACCGCTGAAATAATGCGACAGTATATATTGGTATGTACAACCCTTTTGCGCCATGTATATCGCACCGCGCTGGGACATTCCCACGCCGTGACCGTTGCCGTAAACAATAAATGTAAAATATCCCGGTTTCTTTTCATATTGCGGAATAACGGGAAGCGGATATTCGGAAAGGTCGCCGAGCAGATCTTCCCCGTCGGACGATTCGTCTTTCGTCGTCGATTCGCCTTTCGTCGTCGATTCGTCCCTGGCTGCGGTTGTATCATCATTCAATTCGACAGCTTTTGCCGATATGGTTTCGAGTCCGACGGCATGACGGAGAATCACACGGGCATCAAGAACATTAACCGTTCCGTCATCGTTTGCATCACATATTGCAACCGCTTCTGCGGTGAGCGTTTCCATGCCGACGGAATAACGAAGCACTGTTCTTGCATCGTTTACGTCGACCTTGCCGTTCATATCGGCATCACCGCGGCTGACCGACTTCGCTGCCGCGAAGTGCGAAACAGATACGGCGATTATGACAGCCGAAAAAAGAGCGGCGGTTTTTTTGCATTTTGGAATCATAGGCACCAGCCTTGAAAATAATTTAAGTCAATCCGACGGACATCAAGCCCTTGCCGCCCGTCAGCATCCTTTTTTGACACTTTTTGCACTTTCGTACCGAACTGCACCGTCTTAAAACATTAGCCCAGCAACTTTTCCGATGTCGATTCTTCGGCGGAAACCCCGGTTTCGGAAGCCCCGGTTTCGGAAGTCGCTGCCGAGGTTTGCGCCGACGCGCTCACTTCGGTTGTATCCGAAGTCGCATCGGTTTCGAACGTATAGTTTAAAAGTTCGGACAGATACGTGTTGTACCAATCTTTGAGCGAATAGTTGTTCCGCTTGAAATAGCCTGCGCCGTAACCCGCGACGCCGCCTATCATTGCGATAACGACAAAAATCGCGACAACAAGCCCCGTATTTTTTTTCGCTTTTTTCTCGGCGGGACGCGGTTTGATACCCGTGTCGACCTCAATAGTTTCCGCCAGAAGTCCGCACATCTCTCCGCAGCAGCGAATCATAAAATCGTTCACGTCTTCAAACGGCAGGGAGCGAACCTCCCGCACCACGGTTTCGGCGTCATTTGTAACAGCCATATAAACCGTTTTGTCGCCGTCGAAATTGTCACCCGAATAAAACGCATTTGAAATTGCGATACCGTACGGTGCGCCCAACAGTTCCGCTGCCGTTATTGATAAGTTCGCGACATACTCATTCGGCGGCACGTTTCTGCGCAACTCCGCACGTCCGGAGAACACGACACAATCTCTCAATTTGGAATTCACAGCAACATATTCTGCGAAAACCTTTGCCGAATTTGTGCCCGACACGGCAACGGTTATACCGCTGTCCGCAATAGCTTTGACAAGTGCACCCACTCGCCGCCTGATTATTCCGTCGACCGGAATCTTGACGTTATACGACTCGTTGATATACGGCACCACCTGTTTTGCAAGCAGATGCGACGTTCTGACGTCGGACATGGGCAGTACAATCGTCGTCTGCGTACCTTTCGTCGCGGAAAAACCCGCATACAAACCGTCATCAAGCACAAAACTTTTTTCGCCTTTGGGGATTTTGCAATGAGTTTCGTTGAATTGCGCATCATCCGCGAACTCATCTCCGGCGGTATGTAGAGCCATTGCGCGTATGACAGCATCCGTTTCAAACGACAAGCCGAGAGCCTTACACAGAAGACGTTTGTTCAGTCCGTACACGTCTTCTGCTATCAGGAACATGACTACGTCGGATTCGGCAAAAGCGTTGCTCACCGACACCGTCGCATCCTTGAGAGTCGGAAAATACAAAATCGATTCATTGTCCGCAAGATGATCCGCAAACACACCGAAAAGCATATCGTCATAACCGACATCCGCATGACTTCCGTCTATTCCCAATACTATGATTTTAATTTTCATATTTTTTGCCTTTCTTTCTCATTCTCGCAGGAAAGTCGACGCTGACAGACTTACGCCGCTTTCGATTCCGACTGTGAAGCCGACTTTGCTTCGGCCGCCGCTTCGGTCTTCGCTTCAGTCTTCGCTTCGGTCGCCGCTTCGGTCTTCGACTCGGTCTTCGCTTCGGTCACAGCTTCGGTCTTCGACTCGGTTGCCGCTTCGGTCTTCGATTCGGTCTTCGCTTCAGTCGCCGCTTCGGTCTTCGATTCGGTCTTCGCTTCGGTCTTCGCTTCGGTCGCCGCTTCGGTCTTCGATTCGGTCGCGGACGACGCTTTTGTCACTGTCGTTGTTGAACTTGACTTTCGTGTTGCGGCTTCGGTCACGCTCTGTGAAGTGTTTGATTTACTGCCGGCGGTAGTACTTTCGGCGGTTGTGCCCGTCTGCGAGGACACGGCGGTCGTGGACTGCGTCGAGTCCTGCTCATCCTCCGTCGGTTCGGTTGCGGATGCATACGGATTGGTCATCTTCCTTGCATCGTAATAAGCCTGCGGGAAACGCGCACTGCTGTTGTAGTATACATTAGCCGCGTTCACCGTTTCCGATTCGCCGTCGCGAAGCTGACGCGCAAGCACAACAAGTCTGCCGCCATCGAAAATACTCTGATAGCAGGTGTACAAAGTCAGTATTTTGTCATCGGTGGTAACATCCACTCCGGTATGAATCATCGAACGGGCAAGTATGCCGTTCAAGACGGAGCTGTAGTGCTGCTGTGAATTAAATGTGGAATACAGATATGTGAAAACGTAGTTATTATCGGCTTCGGGCGTGGAGTTCGTAAGCATAACGGCGAATACTTTCCACTTCGTCTGCTCGAAAAGCGTATCGAGCGTAATAATGGGCGCGTCGAGATACCCGTCGCGTGTCATATAGTTCTCAAGTTCGTGGAACATAAGTCCGTCGTGCGTGTTGTGACCGTAAATAATAGTGTTCTGGGACAGTCCGCTTCTCGCCATACTGCTTGACGATTTGACATACGGGTTGCCGTAACGGCTCTTTTTGCCGTACAGGTCACGGTAGAGATAATATGTATCATCTCCTTTGCGCTGCAGCAAAATAGTGCCTATGTTCGTCTTTGTCCCGGCGATTCTGAGATAACCGACGACATCGGAATTTATCGCATACGTATTTGCGAATTTGATGTTCATACCTTCGGGGAAATCGACATCGGGATATCTTGCCCTGATATCCGCCCACGCATCATCAAGCTCATCCTGCGGAAGGGTCTGCTCCATTTCCTTGTCGATAAGCGCATCGTTGCGCTTACGCGCTTCATACTTTATAAAGTATACAATAAGGTAGATAATTGCAACGGCAAGTGCCAAAAAGGACAGTACCCTGACAATCTTACGAGTAATTTCCGCTTTGCTGTCACCTTTTTGCGGAAGAATCTCTTTCATCCTGCGGCGAATGCTCTCGGCGGAAAAGCGCGTCTTGAAAAAGAATGCCGCACGTTCACCGAAGTTTTTTTTGAATTTTCTGTCGGGCGACGACATAACCGCTCTCGCGGGAATATCGCTAAGACTGATTTTTTCAACAACCGCTTCGGCGGGTACGTCAAACAACCCTTCGGGCGAAAAGTTAAAAAACGGCGATTCCGCTTTCGATGCGCCGTCGTTTCCGGCATTTTTGGGAGCACGTGCGGTTTTTTTGTTCGTTGCCGCCTCTTCCTCGCCGTCAATTTCGAGCGGAATGCCCGGACGGTCACCCGCAAGAGCTTTTCTCTCGACCTCGCGGCGTTCGTTCTCGACACGAAGCTGCGCTTTTTTCCTTGATTCCGCTTCCGCACGCGCTTTCTTGCGCTTTTCGGCAATTTCTATCTCGCTTTTCCAGCGTTCGCGGAAATCTTCGTCGCTCTTTTGAGAACGGGCGAATGCGTCCAGCACCGCATCATCAATAAGTGTCTTTGCGTAAGCAGCCGAAGAAGCTGCATTTTCCGCACTGTTTGTGCTTTTTGTATTTTCAACGTTTTCCGATTTTTCCGACGCTGCCTTGTAAGATGCTCCACTCAAAGACGCATCATAGGTCTTTCCGTCGGCAGCTGCGGGATTACCGCTTCTTTCGGAAAAACCACCTTGAAAAAAAGAATTTTGTTTATCGGATTTTTCGGAATTTCTCACTTTCGCTTCTTGCCTTTCTCTTAATTTTGATATCTCCCGCGCAGATGCGCGAACGGACTGCGGCGGCGTATCATCGTCGTCCAGTGGGTCTACATACCGCCGATTTGCGGAGTTTCCCCTGTCCGCAGTGCTGCTTCTGTTCGCCATCGGCATACCGCCGGAAACGAACGACCTTGCATACGCACCGTCACCCATCAAAGCCGCATTTCTGCGCCTTGCTTCACGTTTGGCTGCATCTTTTTTCGCCTGTTCCTCCCATGAAGCGTCGTAAACCACGCGTTCCTCCTCTTCTCCGTAACCCATCGACGGGTATCTCACTTCACCCGACGAAGTAAATTCCGGACGCCGCGCTTCTTCCTCGACGGCATCGTAAACCACACGCATGCCCTCCGGAAGTTTTTCTTCAAATCCGCCTTTTTTTGCAGCAGAAACATCTCTGCTCTCAGGCGGAGCTTCATATTCCACACGCCGACGCGCATCGTTTTCGGCGGCAAATGTTTCATGCGCCCTGCCGCCGCCGAGATAACGCGCAAACAAACCGGAAAAATCATCATTGTCACCGCCGTCGCCCATTATTTCGGCAAGAATCTCGTCTACCGATTCATCCTGAGATTCTTCCTGCCCGGACTGCGATTCGCCTTGTCCGAGCTGCGTGCCGGACTGCGGTTTGTCATTGACAGTGCCGTCGGACTCGAGCGGCACGCCGCTTGTATCGGGAGAATTGTCATTCTGACCGTATTCTTTCATGAAAGCTCTCCTTTCCGTGAATTTTTGTCGTTTCGTTGTTTCGCTTCTGTTTTTATCTTGTTTATCTTGAAAAAACAGCTACGTTCGCATATGGATTCTGCATACCGTTCCTGTCGTAGTATATCTGGGGCATGCGTCTGTTTTCATTTGCGTATGCACCGCTCACATCAACGTCTTCACTTTCGCCGCTGCGAACAAGACGCGCCATAAGCACACACCGCGTTTCAACGTACGTCGACGAAGTGTTATAGTCGTAAACGCATGTGGAAAGACACAACAGCTTGTCCGTAGACTGAATATCGACAGCCGGATTTACAAAGTAGCTGCGCGTAAGGCACTCGCTCGCGAACGCTTCGGTCATACTGTCCGGAATCGACGGGTCTATGTAGTAAAACACGTTCCCGCCGTCGTATTCGGGTGAAACCGTCGTCTTGAAACACGCAAAAACTTTCCACTTAAAGTTGTTGTAAATCGTGTTAAACTCAACAATCGGGTGAGTTTTGTAATACTCAAGGTCGGTATATTTCGTCACATCGCGAAAAACACATTCATCCTGCGTAAGATTATGCCCGTACAAAATCGTGTTTTTCGAAAAACTGTTCCTTCCGTTTCCCACTTTGCACCGATAGTCGAGCCAGATAGAACCGCGCCGGTCATATCCGCCGTAAAAGTTTTTACGTTCATAATACTCGTTGTCGTCCGACTGAACAACGGGAAAATCGATTGAAGTGTCGTCTATTTTTATCCAGCCGACGGTATCCTGATTTTCGGAATAAATACTCTTGAAGCTGTCCTGAATGCCTTCGGGAAAACTGACGTCTTTCATGTAAGGCACGAGTTCTCCGGCAAAAACGGCGGAAACATCGTAGTAATCCTTGGACGGGTCAAAATTGTTCCCGCTTTTGATTCCGGCGTACGGATCGCCCGCCCCCGTAAGAAGAAGATAGATACCGATAACCGCAAACACGGCAAAATCAACCGCGGCAAGCGCCGTAATCGTTTTCTTGTCTTTCGCGGTCATTGTATTTTTCCTGCGTTTCTCATGCTCCGCCTTTTCTTCTGCGGTGTCTTCCGTCGCGTCGAGATACACGCCGCTGTCCGCTTTTTTCGTATCGGCGGCGTTTCTCACGGGCGCATAAGCCGTTTTTGTCTTTCCCACTCCTGCGGCATCAAAACGGTAAGCGTCCGCACCCGTATTTTTGCCGACGGGAGCGTAACTTTTCGTTTCCCGCACCGTTTTTTCGTAACCGCTGCCGCCGCTAAACGAATTGCGGCGCACGCTTTGGCGCACGCTTTCGGGAGTATTCTTCTTGTCCGACGTGTAACGCGTCGGCGCAGAATCCGCATCTTTCACGCGTCTGTCCGCAAAAGATATATCCGAAACGCCGTCCTGAGAGGTATTTCTGTTTTCATCCGCCACTGCTGTTTCCTCCGTTTTTCAGTCTTAACTCGAACCCGCCGACCGCAGAAATGCGGGAGCATCCGTACTGCGTAAAATCCGCTCGCCGCCGCCGTGCGGTGCACGGGAAGGGACGTCTTCCGCAGACGCCGCCTATAATAGAATATACTATAGCACATATTATGTTTTAATACAAGTACCCTAAATATATATTAAAACAAAAAAATCTCTTTACTAAAGTCTTTTTGCTTGCTATAATTATACAAAGACAGTTGAGAGAGTGATTCGATGCGCAAATTCATTTTTCGGAAATCATCCGCACTTATTGCGGTTATTTGCATTTTTGTTTCCCTCTGTGCATGCGGTGCACAAAAAAACGAATATACTTCTTTCGCAATGGGCAGCGTAATAAACGCAACGCTCTGCGGCAGTGACAAGGAACAACTCGACATCTTATGGAATGAACTGTCTTCCGATATAGCAAAAGCCGACAGCCTTCTCTCCGCAACCGACATAAACTCCGACATTTCGAGAATAAATGCTGCGGGGACTGCCGTCGTCGACAGTTACACGGTGTCTTTTTTGCAAAAATCCGTTCTCCTCTGCAACACGCTCAACAGAAAGCTCGACATAACGGTCGGCGCAATTACGCAACTTTGGGGATTCACCGGCGAAACGCCGTCAGTACCCGACGAAAACGAACTCGAAAACACCGTAAAAACGGTCGGCGTCGACAACATCTTTATTGACGAGGCTAACAAAACCGTAAGCGTCGCATCCGGGCAAAAGCTCGACGCCGGTGCGCTCGGCAAAGGCGAAGCGTGCGACATTATGAAGAAAAAACTCACCGACGCCAATATACCGGCGTGCATCTCTTTCGGCGGGAACATACTCGTCACAGGCAAAAATCCGAACGGAAAAAACGGAGCGTGGAAAATAGGAATGCGCGATCCGCTCGGCGGCGCAAACGATATTTTCGCAACACTTACGCTCACGGCGAAAAACGATGCAGTATGCGTGTCCACGTCGGGAAGCTACGAAAAACAGTTTAAAAAAAACGGCAAAAAATACCACCACATAATCGCCCCCGACATGGGTTATCCCGTTGAAAACGGTCTTGTAAGCGTAAGCGTTATCTGCGAATCGGGACTCAATGCGGACGCTCTCTCGACGGCTCTTTTTGTGAACGGACTCGATGATACAGCCGTCATGTGGCTCAAATCGTTCAGTGCCGACGCGGTGTTCGTTTTCGAAGACGGCACAGTTTACGCGACAGATGGCGCAAGTAAAATTTTTACAATTACGAATACAGACGCATATAAAATCGCAACATATGAAGAATCGACAAAATAACTTTTCTGTAAAAACAACCAAGCGCGACGTCATTATCACGGCAGTTTTCCTTGTTGCCGCCGCAGCCGCATGCCTTTTTATGAAAAACAGCAAAAGCGGCATCACCGTGCGTGTTTTTTTGGACGGGCAGACAGTTTTTGAAGCGAATCTGTCCGATATAAAGGAAAAAACGGTAATTACTCCCGTCGACGGAGTTACGATAACAGCCGAAAACGGAGAAATAGGGTTTACATCATCGAACTGCGCGACGCATGAATGCATAAAAAGCGGAATGCTTTCGCTGCCGTACAGCACAGCCGCTTGCATACCGAACAGAGTGCTGATAACACTTTCGCCCAACGGCCGCACGGTCGGCGGGTTCGACGCGATTGCGTATTGAGTTTGTTGAGGACAAAAATATGAAAGTTTCAAAAACGCGTTTTTCCATACGCGCCACCGCCGCGACAGGCGTACTCGGCGCGCTGATGCTTGCGTTTTCATACATGGAAAGCACGATAACTGCACTGCTGCCGCTCCCGCCGGGCGTAAAACCCGGTATAGCAAATATAGTTGTAATGTTTGCGTGCGCCTCGATGGGTTTTTCGTATGCACTGCCGCTCACGCTCATGAAATCGGCATTTGCGGTCATCGTTTCGGGAACGACGGCAGGGTTCATTTCGCTCTCCGGAGGAATCCTCAGCGTTGCCGCAACCGCGCTGCTCATAAAAAAAGCGTACGGAAAACTGTCGTTTACGGGCATTTCCGTGCTCGG
Organism: bacterium; assembly: GCA_963657065.1. Lineage (GTDB taxonomy): Bacteria > Bacillota > Clostridia > Oscillospirales > Acutalibacteraceae > RUG806. The sequence goes on along the minus strand of CAVKLD010000016.1, from coordinate 3,053 downwards.
TGCAGTCTGCCACAATACAGGGCAAACCGTTGCAGCGTGCATTATACTTGGCTCGCCGTACTACGCGGCGTATTTTCCTGTACTCATTATTTCGGCAGTCATAACGGGTGCGGTCACGGGCACGATACTCAACTGCGTCATGCCTTCACTTAAAAAACTCGGACTTTTTAATAAATTAAAAACGGAAACAAGGGAAACGGAGGAATAATATGGGAAGATTAAACCCTAACGCCGTACTCAAGGCGGTAAAAAAAGGCACCGGCGGCGTCAATGTCATTCACAGCAAGATAACAGCCGAATATGAAACGGTGCGCATACCCACGCCGAACACGGTAACACTCCCGATGCTCCAGCATATCGGAGCGCCGTGCGAATCCGTCGTAAAAGTCGGCGACACAGTAAAGGCAGGGCAAGTCGTCGGCGACAGCGACAAGTTTGTCAGCACGCCGGTACACGCATCGGTATCGGGCATTGTTACCGCCGTCGGCGATGTAAAACTCTCGAACGGCAAGATGTGCAAAGCCGTCACGATAACTTCCGACGGCAGGACGGATAATTTCGCGGAATTTACGCCGCCGACCGTCACGGACAACGCATCTTTGTGCGAAGCGATACGCAAATCCGGACTTGTGGGTCTTGGCGGCGCGGGATTTCCCACGCACGTAAAATACCGCATTTCGCCCGATAAGCCTGTCGACACGCTGATAGTAAATGCTGCGGAATGCGAACCTTACATAACGGTCGACTACCGCGAGTGCAAGGATCACGGCAAAGATATCATCGACGGCGTTTACAAGCTCGCGAAATACTGCGGATTCAAGCGCGTGATAATAGCAGTGGAAGACAACAAACCCGACGCCGTAAAAACTCTCAAAAATCTTGCGGATTCCGACACCGTGCGCGGCAATCTCGTGCGCCTTATGACGCTCAAATCAAAATATCCCCAGGGCGCGGAAAAAATGATGGTGCTCTCGGCAACGGGACGAAAAGTCCCCGAAGGCGCACTTCCCGCCGATGTCGGCTGCATAGTTTCGAACGTTGCAAGCGTCGCTTTCATATCGAGATACCTGAAAACGGGAAAACCGCTTATCAGCCGTTCGCTGACCGTCAGCGGCGACGCCGTGGCTCAACCGAAAAACATACGTGTTCCGATAGGAATGTCGGTAAGAGAAGCGATAGAATTTTGCGGCGGTTTTGCCGACGAGCCTTACAAGATTCTTCTCGGCGGTCCAATGATGGGAATGACCGTAGAAAATCTCGATGTTCCGCTCGTAAAGAGCAACAACGCGATACTCGCTTTCACAGAAAAGGGATTAAATGTCAAAAAAGCGCGTGACTGCATCCGCTGCGGACGCTGTCACAACGCGTGCCCGATGAGTCTGTTTCCGACGGAAATCGAAAATTTCGCCCTTCGCGGCGACGGCGCAGAGTTAAAAAAACTCGGTGCCGGAGTCTGCATGGAATGCGGCAGCTGCGCATATTCGTGCCCCGCATCCAGACCGCTCGTACAGTATATGCGTCTTGCAAAATCGGTAATGAAGGAGGCGGGCATAAAATGACGGAGCTTGCAAAAAAACTCACGGTAAGCGCATCCCCGCACATAAAAAGTCCCAGCACGGTTACGGGCATAATGGGCGACGTTATAATTTCGCTTATTCCCGCAGGAATCGCCGGAGTGATCATTTTCGGCATCCGTGCGCTGCTTATCATAGCGGTATGCGTCATAAGCAGCGTCGCATTTGAATACGTTTCGAGAAAAATTCTGAAAAGAAGCGTCACGGTCGGCGACCTGAGTGCGGTCGTAACGGGACTGCTCCTCGCCTACAATCTGCCGGTGTCGATACCGCTGTGGATGTGCGTTGTCGGCTCGTTCGTCGCCATAGTCATAGTAAAGCAGCTGTTCGGCGGTATCGGACAAAATTTTGCCAATCCCGCAATAACCGCACGTATAGTAATGCTCGTATCTTTCGCATCGGCAATGACGAATTTCACGCAGCCGACGCTTTGGAAATACGACGCCGTCGCAAGCGCGACTCCCCTCTCGTCACTCTCTTCGATTGACCTGACGGGCAACATCGCGTCGCAGATAAGCGCACTTGCAAACGGCGGCAGCCTGCCCGAAATCAAAGAAATGCTGTTCGGCGTGAGAGCCGGCTGCGTAGGCGAAACGTGCGCCGCCGCGCTGCTCATCGGCGCGATATATCTCATCGCAAGAGGAATCATAAGCGTGCGCATTCCATTTGCGTACCTGGCATCCGTCGCCGTATTCATGCTTGCCGTATCGCACGGCAGCTTCATATTCATGATATATGAACTTACGGCAGGCGGACTGCTGCTCGGCGCGTTCTTTATGGCAACCGACTACACAACAAGTCCCATGTCAAAAAAAGGCAAGATTGTTTTCGGTATCGGCTGCGGAATTCTGACATCCGTAATAAGGCTCTACGGCTCACTGCCCGAAGGCGTTTCGTACTCAATACTGCTCATGAACATAGCGTGTCCGCTCATAGAAAAAGCATGCCGCCCCGGATACTTCGGGCGGATAAAAACCGAAAAGAAGCAAAAGGAGGAAACGGCAGCATGAACAAACGCGACATAAGAGATATTTTCAAAACCGCGATTTCGCTTTTTATCATCTGCGCCGCGGCTGCGGGACTTCTCGCAGCGGTAAATTCCGTGACCGAACCGCAAATCGCCGCGAATGCCGCCGCAACGGCGAATGAAGCCAGAAAAGGCGCACTTCCCGCCGCCGAGAATTTCGCCGAAAAAACTCTCGACGACGGCACCGTCTACTACGAGGGCGAATCGGGCGGCGAAACGGCGGGATATGTGTTCACCGTATCATCGGCAGGCTACGGCGGCGAAATAGAACTGACGGTCGGCATAAACTCCGACGGCGCGGTAACTGGACTCACGATTCTCTCGATAAACGAAACACCGGGACTCGGCATGAACGCGAAAAAGGACAGCTTCATTTCGCAGTTTCTCGGCAAATCGGGTAAACTCAGTGTCGTAAAAAACAAAACACCGGCTAACGGAGAGATACTCGCGAT
>CAVKLD010000015.1:0-32571 GCA_963657065.1 bacterium | reverse complement strand
CAGCAAAACACGAAATACACCGCTTAACAATTTGAATGAAGCGGATGCGCACAAAATCGAGTTGGCAAACGGAAGCGCTGAGGAATTGGACGATTTGCTCATCAATCAAAACAGCGGCAGCAGACTCGTAACGCTGACGGCAAAAACCGAGGATAAGTATAGCTACGGTTATTTTGTTGATGGAGAATATACCTTCGATTTGGAAATTAACAGCTCGGAAATTTCACTCACGGTCGACGCGGAACGCTCCGACTTAAAAAACGGCACACTGTATCTTTTTAAATAAAATACCTTTCATATAAACAAAAGTCCCGCGACTCACAAATATGCGCGGGACTTTTGTGCTTCTGCATGTCTGCGCGACACAGACAAAAAATGACAGCGCAAAAACAATTAGTAATGAAAATTTCCTACGTTAATTTCCAAAGTAAATGCAACAGTACGGGAAGACCTGCATTTACCGTAAAAAACAGTTGCATTAAGTCTGAGAAAAAACAGTAAAACAACGCTTTTTTAGCTGTTTCCGGCAAGAAAAAGGCAAAAACAGGTATAGCAAACAAGCCTGAAAAGGATATTTTTCAGACTAAATGCAACTATGGCTGCGTTTACTATGAGAAGAAAATTAACGCTTTTCAAGGAGTCTCGGCGATTGAATAACCTCGGTCGGCGGATTAGCGATATATATTCTGCGAACATACGGACAGCTGCTGCGACTTCTCTTGCTGCATGCATTGCAGACGAACGGAGCTTTCATCAATTGAGGACAATCTTCCTCCGTTCGCGTATATCCGTTGGTGTGCGGCTGCGAATTTCGCTTGACCTCTCGCGAAACAGTTGTCGGACTTTTACCGATATGTGCAGCTATTGCTTTGAATGTCATGCCCTTAGAAATGCATATCTGAATTTCTATTCGGTCATATAGTGTCATGTGCTTGTTTTTTGTTTCTGTGTTCATTTCCTTTTCTCAGACTAAATGCTACCACATTTTCCTTCTCAAAGTAAATGCATCTTCAAATGCTACTGTTGCATTTACTTTGGAAATTAACGTGAAAAAATTTTTTTAAAAAAATTTAAAAAAAGGCTTGATTTTTTCCTCCGGTTGTGATAACATTATCGGGCAGTTGGCGATAACAATGAATAAGGGGTCGAGAATTATGGCATGGTACGAAATACTTATCGGCGTGATACTTGTAGTTGCGTCAGTTCTTTTGGTTATAATAGTTCTTATGCAGCAAAGCAGACAAGCCGGTCTTTCCGGTGCCATTGCCGGCGGTTCGGATTCGTTTTTCGGCAAGAATAAGGGCAGAACGTATGACGCTAAGCTCGCGAAAATAACAAAAATTCTTTCTGTTTTCTTCTTTATCTTTACTGTTTTAGCTACATTGTTTATTGCTTTTATGCAAGCAAAAAACTGATCCAGTAGCTCAGTCGGCAGAGCACCTGCCTTTTAAGCAGGGTGTCCGGAGTTCGAATCTCCGCTGGATCACCATGAAAAGCACTTGCTTGGCAAGTGCTTTTTTTCGATAAATCTCATTTAAAATATTAAGCGAGGTGATAATGTGTTTAAATTGGGCGTTTCATCAGCTTGCTTTTATCCTCTTGAAACAGAAAAAGCATTTGACAGAGTCTGTGATATCGGCTGCGGGTTCGCGGAAGTATTTCTCTGCGCTCCGTCGGAACTTGACAGCTCTTTCATCAAACAAATCAAAGCAAAAGCGGACAACTCAAACATCAAAATATTATCAGTTCATCCTTTTTCAGGCGTCATGGAGAACACATTTCTGTTCAGTCCTTATTACCGGAGATTCACGGACAGCATTGCGTTGTACAGACGCTTTTTTGAGATATGTTCTTGTCTGGGCGCAAAAATTCTTGTTCTTCACGGCGCAAAAAACATATGCGACATATCCGATGAGGAATGCTGCGGGCGTTTTTCCGTTCTTGCCGATATAGGCAGAAAGTACGGTGTTTGTCTTTGTCAGGAGAATGTTGTTCAATTCAAAGCGGAATCAACCGCCCACCTGAAGAAAATGGCACATTTAATCGGCGAGGATTTCGGAATTACTCTTGATATCAAACAGGCGCACCGTTCGGGTACAGACGAGTTTGAAATAATCAAGGAACTTTCACCGCATATCAAGCATATTCACATAAGCGATTGCAGCTCCACACGTGATTGTCTTCCGCCCGGAAAGGGCACTTATGATTTTGCCGGACTGTTTCGGGCTCTTGAGGACGTAGGCTACTCGGAAGGTGTAATAATCGAGTTGTACCGTTCTTCATACTTGGATGAATCTGAAGTGGCAGCTTCTTACAACACACTCAATTCACTGTTGAAATCACAATTTTAATGTGGTATACTCTAAAAAAAACAGGCAGGTTATATATATGAAATGTCCGTATTGTCTTTATCCCGAAAGCAAAGTTATTGATTCGCGTCCGGCTGACGACGGGCAGCGTATAAGAAGACGCCGCGAATGCTTATGCTGCAAAAAGAGATTCACAACATATGAGGCAATCGAAAGCCAGCCGGTTATCATTATAAAAAGAGATAAGTCGCGCCAGGTTTTCGACCGCAATAAACTTTTGAGCGGAATGCTGCGGGCATGCGAAAAACGCCCGGTGTCGCTTGAAACTCTCGAAAAGGCAATAGACGAAATCGAAAGCCAGCTTCAAAATTCCCTTGAACGTGAAGTAACATCGGCGACGGTCGGCGAAATGGCACTTGAAAAACTGCGCGGAATAGACGAAATCGCATATGTCAGGTTCGCGTCCGTTTACCGCGACTTCAAAGATATCGATTCGTTCATGGAAGAGCTTAACAATCTTATTTCATCGAACAATACAGTTCAGTAAAAAAATTCTTTTTAGCCGTCAACAAATCAACAACAAAAAGACTGTATTCCACATCACGCACCAAAAATGTATGCTGTGTAAAATACAGTCCTTTTCATTTGTTTTTTAAGTAGATATTAGTTTTCAGCGATAATGTTTATTCACAGTCCTTAACACGGGCAGTGCAACGAGAGAAGCAGCAGCCGCACCTATTGCGGCTTCGGGTAACCCGTTTGTCAAAACGGTAAGTCCCAAAATGGAGTAAATTGCTTTCCCGCTGCCCACAAGTGCCATATATTCGGATGCAAAGAATACCCAAATTCCGGAGAGAACCAAAACGGTATTAGCCAAGGAACCGAGCAGACCCGCCGCAATCGCACTGCCGCGCTCCGCAAGTTTAGTACCGCGCAGCTTGGCAAAAACGATTCCCGCGACGAATCCGATGAGAATACGCGGCACGAAACAAATAATCAGGCTTGCGGGATTGCCTTTTGTACCAACCGCCGGAACAAACGGCGTGTAGATAAACGAGAACGCGCCTGGGGCGACGAATGTCCAATAGATAAAACTGCATGCGCCGAAAGCAAAACCCATTGCACTTCCCCACCACGGTCCCATCACAATCGCCGCAATTATCACTGGAACGTGTGAAAGCGTGGCGCTTAACGGACCGAGCGCCGGCAGAGTACCGAGCGGCGTGAAACAAAAGATGATCTCGATTGCCAGCAATACGGAAAACTGAACGAAAGTCAGCTTGTCGGGCGTACGCTTTTTTGTTGATGTTGTGTTGTTCATAATATATACCTTCCTTTTCTGTCGCTCACTCCGAAAGTGATGCGGCGAAATTACAATATACTTATGTCATACTTATGTCGTTTTTACTGTTTTCAGTTTGACTCGTTCTTTTCGTATATAATGCGCAAACCCCTCAAAATGAGATCGGGGTCGTACACATGTTTCCTGCGGCAGTGTTTCGTTATGTCTTTTGAAAGTCCGCCGGTTGAAACAACTGTTTTTATCGGCTGACCGAGGCTTTCCTCGATTCTGTCGCAAAGTCCGTCGAGCATTGACGCAGCGCCGAGAATAATCCCCGCCTGCATGCTCGAAACGGTATTTGTGCCGTAAGCGGGACAAACATCGATGTCAAGGTCTACCGTCGGGAGCTGCGCGGCCGAACCGGCAAGTGCGGCAAGCGAAATTGCGACTCCCGCAGAAATTGTGCATCCTCTGTATACTCCGTCTGCATCGATAACGCTTATTTTGGTTGCCGTGCCGAGATCCATAACAAGACACGGAAGTTCATATGACGCAATCGCCGCAACCGCGCCGGCAACAAGATCAGCTCCGAGCTGGGCGGGGTTGTCGATGCGGATATTTAATCCGTTTTTGAGTCCCGGACCGAGCACACGCGCCGTGACGCCGCACGTAATACGCACGGCTTTTTTGAGAGTTGCGGTCAGCTCGGGAACAACCGAACTGATTATCGCGCCGTCGGCGTCACTCAACCTGACGTTGCCGAGTGCCGAAACAGCAACGAGCTCCGCCGCATATTGATCCGCCGTTCGCTTCGTTTCGGTGGAAATCCGTGCTGTAAAAACAAGTTTCTGCGCATCAAAAAATCCTATCGTCGCGTTGGTATTTCCGACATCTATCGTCAAAAGCATCAGTATCACCTCTTTTAGATTATACTTTTTTTTGCCGGGATGTCAAGAATAGAGGGATAATTTCAGTGAATTAACAAAAATGACTTGTACTTTTTGAAATAATATTATATAATAGGCAATTGTTGAGTGCTTCTCACGCCAAAAAAATATGAAAGGTGCTATATCATGGCTTCGAATGAAAACAAAAAAGACGATTATCGTTCCGAACGAAAAGAAAGGATTGCAAAGGCTTCAAAAAAATCCGCTAAATCTCACGATTCGGTTGCAGTTGTAAGAGGTGTTCTTATAGCCATCCTTGCGGTTGCGGTTCTCGCATCACTTTGCGGAGGTCTGTATGTATACGGCGTGCCGCAGAGATACATTACAGCTCTCAAAGTCGGCGACCGTTCATACTCCCTTGCGGAATACAACTATTACTATGCGTCCGTTTATCAAAACTATGCGTACCAGGCTCAGACGTACCAGTCACAATACGGCTTCACCATCGGTTTTGACCCAGCGGTTGATCCTGCGGCACAAACAACAACGCAGGATGACAAAGAAATAACCTACGATCAGTTCTTCCGCGACTACATTGAAGAAACACTCGAAATTAACAACTACTATACCGATCTCGCAAACAAGGCGGGCATGACGCTTTCCGACGAAAGCAAGGCATCCGTTGACAACACGATTTCCGACATTGAGGAAGCGTGCAAAGATTCCGGATACTCGCTCGACAGATATATAAGCCTTCTCTACGGCAAAGGACTCAATGAGAAAATTCTCCGCAACTTGCTTGAAGAACAGTATCTCGTGTCACAGTACCGCACCGAAGAGGAAGAGAATATCGCCGACGAGATTTCAATAGATGACATTGAAGCCGAGTATGCAAAAGATCCGACCGACTACCAGAAAGTGGACGTAAGACTCTTCGGCTTTGAAATTTCCGCTGATGACGACGACACCGAAACGGAAACATCCGCCGAAACGACTCAGACATCCGAAACAACAGATGCTGCCGAAACAACAGCCGCTGAAACAGAAGCCGAAACGGAAGTTCAGACGACTGCGGATGACACAACTGCAGCGGATGACACGACTGCAGCAGATAACACCACGGCGGCGGATGAAGAGGAAACAAAAGAACCCTCCGAAATTGAAAAACTTGCACAGGAGATGCTCTCAAAAATCACCGACGAGGCATCTTTTGCAAAACTTGCAAAAGAATACGCATCCGAAGACGACAAGGAAACTTTTGAAGACGATACCGCTACTATTCTTAAAGGCGTATCAAAGTCAACTGTTTCTTCAAACATCGACAGCGACCTTGCCGACTGGCTCTTTGACGCGTCGCGCGCTGCGGGTGACAAAACGACATGCACAACGGATAAGTACGTTTATGTTATTTATGTAACAAAACCCGTTTACAGAGTTGAAACTCCCCTTGCATCCGCAAGACACATCCTTATTTCATTTGCGAACGTTAAATCGAGCATGGAGAGCGCGGGTGAAACGACCGAATCGACGGAAGACAGCGCGACAGCATCCGACGGCACTGTTATCAACGGCAACACCGAATATTCGGCGGCTGTGGTTCTTAAGGCTTACGAGCAGGCTAAATCACTTCTTGACGAGTATAAGTCGGGCGAACAGACGGAGGATGCGTTTGCAGCACTTGCAAATGAGAACAGCGCGGATACTTCATCCACACAGGACGACAACGGCGGTCTGTACGAAGACATTGAACTTGGCAAAATGGTCGCTCCGTTTGAAAACTGGGTCTATGATGAATCAAGACAAACAGGAGATGTGGGACTTATCGAAACTTCTTACGGTTGGCATGTAATGTATTTCGTCGGCAAACATGACGAAGCGGAATGGATTGAAACGATTCGAAATACCTTGGTCAGCGAAAAAACGACTGCCGAGGAAGAAACGGTGAAGGAACAGACAAAAGATTCCGCAAGCACCACATCGTTCACCGATATTGCTGCAAAGAATGCGCTCAAGTTTGTAAACGACAACTATGTAACGCGCTACGCCTCACAGTCCTGACGATAAATCCGGCAAAAAGAAAAAAACAAAAAGACTGAAATAATGGCTTGTACTTTCCCGACGGGAAGTACAAGCTGTTTTTTTTATAATTCCGACGCTGTGACTCTTCCCCTTCGCGAAAACGGATGCGATAAAAAATCAACGGCACACGGTTTTTGTCCGCATGCCGTTTTTTCATCGTTTGTATGTCAACCGAGATCGCACTTATCCGTAAAAGAAGCAATATTGCTCTTAAAGCCTTCCGTTTCGAGCACCGTAATCTCGTTTGCGCCGTTTCGAAGGAACGGAGCCGGAAGATATGCCGTTTTCTGCGGTCCGGTGTGCCAATAGCGTGAAAGGCAAATGCCGTTCACCCAAATAATGCCTTTCTTGAAACCGCGAAGGGAAACAAAAGTATCATTCGGTTCGCCGTTTATCATGAAATTGCCGCGTAAAAATACGGGACGCTTTTCAAATTTGACTTTCTTCGGCTCATCAAAAACAAGCGCAGACAAATTGTCAAGCGGGAGCGTATAATGTTTCCAGTGAAAAATAAACTGCTGACCGTGACGCACACCGCCTATAATACCCTTTGGGTCCCACAAATGAGCACCGTAGTTGATACGTCCCATGTTTTCGACCAGAATCGTAAGATCGACACCGTTTACGGGGACTGCAAAAGAAATTTTCGGTTTTTTGTCATTTCGATATACCACGCCCGCAAATTCTCCGTCGAGGAATACATAAGCGCGGTCATGAACATCCATATTCAGCGACGCTTTCTCTTTCGGTCCTTTTATAAATGTTTTATAAACAATATAGCCGTACCCCTGACCGAGTTTTTCCATAGACATCGGCGAAGTGTTGTCAACGGGAGTCGAAAGCAGCTTAAGGTTATCCAGCAGGTCTGCACATTCCGTCAACACGACATCCGGATAGGATGTTGTAACAGGCTGTGACACCTCAATACCATCATTGACAAAGCCGAGAGATGCAAATACTTCACGCATCTTATAATATTTCTCAGTCATCGCGCCGTATTCGTTAAGCGGCGCATCATCGTCATAACTGCTTACGGTAGGCTGATATACGCCATCGTCATTGAAGTTTGCACCGTTCATAAAACCGAAATTGGTCCCGCCGTGAGCCATATACACCGATACGGACGCCCCGCATTTCAGAATATCGCCAAGACAGTCGGCGGCATCCGACGGATTGCGGGAGTGATGGTTTTCCGTCCAATGGTCAAACCATCCGTTCCAGTACTCCGCACACATGAGCGGACCGGTTTTTTGAAATTTGCGCAGGTTTTTGAATGCGCCGGATGGGTTTGAGCCGAAATTGCAGGTCTTATGGATCTCGGGAACAGTCCCGCCCGAAAGCATAAAATCACAATCCCCGTCGGAAGTGAACAATATCGCGCTGATTCCTCTGTTTTTCAAACCGTCGGCAAGATATCTGATGTAAACGCTGTCGTTGCCGTAGCTGCCGTATTCGTTTTCAACCTGAACCATGATAACGTTTCCGCCGCACTCCGCCTGACGAATGGATAAAATCGGAATAAGCTCGTCAAAATATCTGTCGACCTTTTCAAGATACAGTCTGTCCATGGAACGGAGCACCATGCCGTCATACTTAAGAAGCCACCACGGAAAACCGCCGAATTCCCACTCCGAGCAGATATACGGACCGGGACGGACTATCGCATACATACCGAGTTCGTTTATAAGATCAAGATAAGCGCCGAGGTCAAGCTGACCCGAAAAATCAAAAATGCCTTCTTCTTTTTCATGAAGATTCCACGCGACATAAGTTTCAATCGCGTTAAAACCGCATGCCTTAAGTTTTAAAAGTCTATCGCGCCAATACTCACGCGGCACTCTGAAATAGTGCATCGCTCCGGCTGCAATCTGTATCGGTTTGCCGTCGGAATAAAACTCATTGCCCTGAATCGTTACTTTTTTCATTTTGTCCTCCCTGTCAATACGCATAAAACGTATCCGCTGTTCTTGTGATATTCATGCGCCGACACGGTAAAATGCTTGTCGGAACACGTAATTTTATCGTCCTCTATTATAAATTCGGCGTACCTGAAATTATTCCGCACGGATCTTCCGCTTGCCCTGAAATAGGCTTCTTTCATCGCCTTATAGAGCGCGAACCGCTCAATGACTTCTACTTCATCGCACGTCTTTCTGCTTGCAAGTTCCGCAAAGGAATAAACGGAAAACGAAAAGATGTCTCGCAGTTCCCGATCCGTACAAATCGCCTGTGCATCGGTGAAATCAAATTTTTCCGCTTTGCATAAACCTGCGCCGCATGCATTTCTGTCCACCGCGCATGCAATACAGTCGCCGTCGGAAACCACGCAAAGCGATGCCGAATAATTACTGACTGCACATGCGGAATTTGGGTTTATAAAAAGCGAAAATGAAAATTCCGGTGAACTGAATTCCCTCGACAAACACTGCCGTGCGCACATTTCGGCGCAAAACCCCACCGCCCGCGCATGCGCTTCAGGTTCGTCCTTCAGCTTATTCTTTTTGTGGTCGGTAAGCATCGGGTAATATTTCCTTACCATTTCCTCCGACAAATCGTTTATATTGAAAAATGAATACTGCATATCAATTCGCGTGAGCGTAAAGCTCACAAATCCTTTTCGCTTTTTCCTTTACCTTATCGCCGAGTTGCTGCGGCGCAATTACTTTGATTCCGTCACCGAACTGCATTATCCATGAAACAAGCCCGTCATTTATAAATGCGTCCGTACGAAGCGAAAATGTATCTTCACTGCACTTTCTCAGAGTGATATTTTCGCCGAACCTGTCCAACATTTCCTCCAGCACACCGTTATTGCATTCCAATTCGATAACTTCCTCATTGCCGGTGAACATGTTAAACGTTTTTCTGACATAATCAGCCGCGTCAAATCTGTTCTTATAGGCGCAGACCTCCGAAAAATGACGCGCTTTTTCGTTTAGCACTTCGACATCGGCGATTCTGTCAACGCGCAGATTCATAAGATTATCGTATTTTGCATTGTTTGCGACAAGATAATAGCGATCATTCGACCATATCATCGAATACGGACTGAGCACAAACTCGCGCAGCGTTTTGGCGGCGGCAAATTTATCGCCCAGAACACGTCTGGCGTAGCTGATTTTTACTTTCTTTTCATTTTTAATCGCGCTGTCAAGCATATCTATAAAGTAGTAGATTTTTTCGTTTTCGCATTTAATGCGGCTATCGATATACACTTGTTTTTTCAAAACTGCGGCTTGATGAACACTTGCAAAACTTTCGATTCGCTCTATCAGGCGTTTCGTCTTTGCCTTGCTGATAAAATCGGCAGCCTGCACAGCGTCGCACAGCAACCGAATCTCGGCAAGTTCAAACTGCCGTGAGCCGACAAAAAAACCGTTTCGCGGCGTTCGCGTTCTTATCACATCCACGCCGTACGATTCCAATACATCAATATCGTTGTAAAGAGATTTTCGTTCGCACTGAACGCCGTACAAAAACTCCAGTTTGGAAAGAATCTCTGCAGAATTCATCACGTTATTTTCATCCGAATATTTTTCAAGGATGTCTTTTATGTATAAAAGTTTAATTTTTGAATTTTGTTGTCCCGCCACAATAAGCCATCCTTCTCTTTCATATTCGGATTTTGAATTCATCTTTCCATGTAACACAATATCTTTTTAATATTATACAAAATTTCTATTGACAAATCAACAGCAAAGTAATAATATATTACACGTAAACAAAATATCTTCGGGGCGGGGTGCAATTCCCCACCGGCGGTGAAAGTCCGCGAGCGAATGCTGAACCGGTGAAATTCCGGTACCGACGGTATAGTCCGGATGAAAGAAGAACTGTAAAATTGTTTATTACGTCCCGTGTTTTTTACACGGGATTTTTTATTTTCGGAGGCGATCACAATGGTAACTGAAAACAAAAAAACACTTCAACTCGTACAAAAGGCAATGCTTACCGCATTGGCTGTCGTATTAATGCTCGTCGTGCGTTTTCCGCTTCTTCCCACTGCAAAATTTCTCGAATATGACATGGGCGACATTCCCGTCATAATAGCGACCCTTATGTTCGGTATACCTACCGGAGTTGTTATACTCGCCGCAGAAGCTCTCGTGCAATCGCTGACCGTAAGCGCGGCAAGCTCTTGGGAAGGTTTTGTGATGCATTTTCTTTCAAGCTGCTTGTTTTTGATAATAACATACGTATTTTATTCAATGGGAAGAAAAAAAAAGAAAATCAAATTTTTCCTTATAGTGGGTCTGACGGTATCCGCTGCGGCAATGGCTGCACTGATGATACCATTGAATCTCATATTTACACCCATGTACCTCGGCGTCCAGGTGCAGTCAGTAAAGGAAATGATGCTGCCCGTTATTGTGCCGTTCAATCTGATAAAAGGTGCAATAAACGCGGCGGCGGTTACAATCATTTTTTTGCCGTTAAACAAAATACTGAAAAAAACGCACCTTGCCGGCAATTAAAAAAACGGATACTTGACAAAAAACTCCGTATGATTTATAATATGTACAAATTTCATACCTCCTTATAAAGAGCGGCTGAGGGAACGGCCCTGTGAAGCCCGGCAACCTGCATATACGGCAAGGTGCCAAATCCGACGGTCATACCGAGAGATAAGGTCATTCAGGCTCACGGTTTTCCGTGAGCCTTTTTTTAACTTTTGCAACAGACAATACTCTTTTTATAAGGTACGGTTTATTCATCGGAGGAAAATCAAAAAAATGGCAAAACACTTTTTTACATCTGAATCGGTAACGGAAGGACATCCCGACAAAATCTGCGACCGTGTTTCCGACAGCATCCTCGACGCGCTTCTCGAAAAAGACCCGCAATCCCGCGTTGCATGCGAAACGGTATGCACAACAGGCATGTGCATGGTATTCGGTGAAATCTCCACCACGGCAAACATCGACATTCCGGCGGTTGTCAGAAAAGCAATATGCGAAACCGGATTTAACAGCCCCGATGCCGGTTTTGACGGCAACACATGCGCCGTGCTCTGCACTCTTGACAAACAATCCCCCGACATCGACATGGGAGTCAGCCGTTCGCTTGAGCTTAAAAGCGGTGAAGATGATGCATATAACCTTAACGGTGCGGGCGACCAAGGAATGATGTTCGGCTACGCATGCGACGAAACGGACGAGCTTATGCCTCTGCCGATTTCACTTGCACATGCGCTTGCAAAAAAACTCGCGGCAGTTCGCAAAAACGGTATCGTCGACTATCTGCGTCCCGACGGAAAAACGCAGGTAACGGTCGAATATGACGGTGACCGTCCCGTCCGCGTTGACGCAATAGTTCTTTCGACTCAGCACAATGAAATCGTTACGCAGGAAAAACTCAGAGAAGATATGATAAATCTTGTTATTCTTCCCACAGTTCCCGCAGCCCTTATTGATAAGAACACAAAGATGTTCATAAATCCGACCGGACGTTTTGTTGTCGGCGGTCCTGCGGGCGACAGCGGCCTTACGGGAAGAAAAATAATTGTTGACACTTACGGCGGATATGCCTGCCACGGCGGCGGCGCATTTTCCGGCAAAGATCCGACAAAAGTTGACCGCTCGGCAGCTTATGCCGCAAGATACGTCGCTAAAAATATCGTCGCGGCAGGTCTTGCAAAAAAATGTCAGGTTGAGCTTGCATATGCAATCGGCGTCGCAAAACCGGTATCGGTACTCGTGGACACGTTCGGCACAGGCAAAGCCGCAGATGAAAAAATCTCGGCGGCAGCAACAAAAATATTCGATCTCCGCCCGGCTGCAATCATAGACAAGCTTGAACTTCGCCGCCCGATTTACAAAAATCTGTCCGCTTACGGTCAAATCGGACGCACCGATCTTGAACTGCCGTGGGAAAGAACCGACAAGATACAGGCCTTGCTTGATGAATTGAAATAAAAAATGCGTCCCGCACAACCGAAACCGACCGTGAGGGGACGCCTTTAAAAAGTACTCGAGCGGAAATTATGCCGTTTCTTTTGACAGCACTTCATTATTTCTGAACAGCAACGAAATACACCATATTCCTGCTATAGCTACTATTGTGAATATTATTCGGCTGATGACTGCGGACTGTCCGCCGAATATCCAACCGACTATGTCAAACTTAAACAGTCCTATAGAGCCCCAGTTTAACGCGCCGATAATAGTTAAAATCAGTGCAATTCTATCCAGCATTTTTATCACCTCTTTAATACTATGACTGTATTATTGACGTAAAAAGGCGAATTATTCTTTCGGAACGGAGTTTTTTTATGAAAAATCTGCATTTTTCAAACGGAAAATTCAAAATAATGCTTGTGGGTGATCCGCACGAAAAAACCGTAGCCAACGACATCGAGGAAGAAAAAAAGTACAGCGACTACCTTGCGCTGCAATACGCTGCGGTAAAAGAGGAAAAACCGGATCTGGTAATCCTCATGGGGGACAATGCATCCGGCAATTCACGTGATGATGTTAAACGCACATTGCTCCGAATAACAAAACCTTACGCGGATTCGGGGATTCCGTTTACGTTCGTGTTAGGCAATCACGACCTTCAGTGCGCGGTGAGCGACCGTGACGAAATGTACAGCATTTACCGTGAACTCCCCTGCTGCATCCTTCCTTCAAAAGATAAGATAACGCAATTCGGCGACTTTGTCATCCCCGTGCTGAACGAAAAAGAAACCGAACCGGTACTTGTTCTGCGTCATTTTTACTCCGGCGACCGCGCAGATATACGGTATGATTCATACTATGCGTTTATCGGCGGCGAACAACTGACGGATTACAAAAATGATGCAGCAAAACTCCGGGAAGAATACGGAAAAACAATTCCGTCAATTGCAATACAACATATTCCCGTGCCCGAAATTTATGAAATGTTAAGCGAACGCGGCGCGTCGAGTATGATTTTTGACGGCGTATGCGGCAGCAACGGACGAAAAGGAACGTTTTACACTCTGAACAGGCAAACGGGTGTAACGGGATACATGGGAGAAGCGCCGTGCGTACCTGACCACAACGGCGGAGAGTTTGACGCGTGGCTCGAAACAGGTGATGTTTTTGCCGCATTTTTCGGACATGACCATATGAACGATTTTATCGGGATGGTTCGCGGCATAATTTTGGGAGCGGTAAAAACAGCATCATTTCATGTCTACGGCGACGGGCTGATGCAGGGAGTCAGAATAATCGAATTAAACGACAGAGATGTAAGAAACATAACGACTTACATGGTAAGGTATCGCGATCTTATCGGTTCAAACTGCCTCTCTCTGCACGGTTCAATAAAGAATCTGAGAGATAGGACAAGCGTTAAACTTGAATTCACCGCAAAATGCGCTGCGGTTGCGGCGGGATTATTTGCGCCTGTGATTTTAACAAAACTCCTCAGAGGAATGAAAAAACGCAAATGAGTGCCGACGAAAACAAAAAAAGCAGCAAAAACAACGCGGCTGACGTTTCGCTTGAATTTGACAATCTTCTGACTTTAATGGATGAACGCTGCAACGACAAAACATCAAGAATCAGGCGCGAGAATCTGAAAACCGTCGAAGAGGACGGCAGTCAGAACAATCTGATACATTACACGGAATACGATGCAAACGGCGAGCAGATTAGTGAAATCTATTGCACCGAAGACCAGTTCAACACGGCAATCGAAAAACTGTCGGCGCAAAAACAAGCCGCTACCGTAAAGTCAAACTCGACAAAATCAAAGACATCTTCATCAACGAAAGAGCAGCAAAGCAGTGTAAAACCGGCATCGAAAAACGGCAGCGCACAAGATAATGATAAAGAAGCCGAGAAAAAGAAGAAACTCACGGCTAATGCAAACATTTTCTTCAGAAATTTTTTCTTTGTAATCGTGCCGATAACACTTATCCTGACGGTGATGCTTGCAGGTCAAAATTACATAAAAACACATTCCGATGAAAAAATGCGTCTATTGTCGATAGAAACTATTCCATTGGACGACGAGGAAACTACACAAAAAACCGTAATAAATATTAACACCGCAAATTCGGCTGAGCTGACATACTTGCCCGGAATCGGTGAGGCGAAGGCAAAAAAAATCATCGAATACCGCGAAAAGAACGGCGAATTTGATTCGATAGAAGAATTATTGAACGTAAGCGGAATCGGCGAAAGTACTTTCGAAAATATAAAGCCGTATATTACCGTCGGCAAGTAAAGAAACGCAAATAAAAATCTCCCGAAACGGACGGTTGCGAAAACCACTTTTGGGAGATGTTTTTATTTTGAAAAATACGCGATTGCGGCGGCAAGCTGCGCGTCTTCGCTTGTGTTTGCATTCGACGGGTCGGAAACGACATCCGTTTCAACTTCTTCATCCGGTCGGACGCCCGTGCCGTTAAAGCTGTCGCTGATATACGGATAAACAACACCGACAGTTAGAATAACCGCGCCGCCGTCATCAAGTTTAAAAACCGACTGCATCGTTCCGTGTCCGGCTGTCTTCGCGCCAAAAAGTCTGGCTTTACCGAAGTCACGCAAATCACACGCAAGAAGTTCCGCCGCACCGTCGGTATTTTCGTTCATAATAACCGCAATCGGCAGGTTTATGCTTGCCGCATCCGCAGTAAAATGTTCGATAACGTCGCCGGCTGCATTTTTTACGGTTGCTATTGCTCCCGTACCTTCAGAAGCGAGAGGAACAATCAAATCGGTAACGGCAACTGCGTATTCCAGGTTGCCGCTCGTGTTGTCGCGGACATCAATTACAAGTCCGGTTACTCCGGTGTCATTCAGTGCTGTTATTGCGTCGCTGAACTTTTCAGCCGTATTGTCATAAAAATCGGAAATCTTAATATAACCGACAGTTCCTATCGACGTATATGTCACGGATTTTTTTCTGAAACCTTTTTCGACATTAACGGCGTATGATTTTGTTTTGTCCGGCGTACCGTCCTCTTTTGCCTTATAAAACTCAAGTCCGACACCCGTTGTTTTTTCGCCGTCGAGAAGAGCAAGCAGTTTTGCCGAATTCTCACTCGTTACGGCGTCATTATCGACGGTTGAAATAAAATCACCTGAAGAAATGCCTGCTTTCTCCGCGGGAGATTCATTTGCAACCGATTTAACAAGCAGCATTCCGCTGTTATCGTCAAATTCGGCTTCAATGCCGGTGCCGGAAACATTGCCGATAAGTTTTGAATAATATTTCTCATAATCCTCGGCAGAGAAGTAAACGCTGTACGGGTCGTCGAGTCCGTCGATATAACCCTCGGCAATATTCGCATTGATTTTATCCGAGTCGACGGTTCCGTAATAATTTGCACGAATCAGCTCATCCATATCCGACAGTTTTGAATACAACTGCGTGCGCTGCGGCAAATCCCGAATCAGTTTATTGTAAGCACTCGTATAAACGACAACGGTGACAACAACGGTAACGGCAACGGTCAAAAAGACAATTGCCGCGGTCAGTCCCAACGGTACTTTTTTTGACAAGTATAATCACCCCGAAATTACTGTCCGGGACGGACATATTGTGTGGCGTCAACCTTTGTTCCGTTTACACGGATTTCAAAATGACAATGTGCGCCGAACGCATATCCGGTTTCTCCCGCATAAGCAATGGTTTGACCCTGTTTTACCGACTGACCGACAGAAACGGCAAGTGAAGAATTGTGCGCATAGATTGTAACGAACCCGTTGCCGTGGTCAATTCCGACGTAGTAACCGTATGAAGAATGCCATGTGGAAATTATGACCGTTCCGTCGGCTGCCGCCGAAACGGCTTTACCCGCCGTTCCGCTGCTGCAGCACGTATCCGTACCGCCATGAAGTTTATACGTACCCGTGCCCGGGTCACCTCTGTAGCCGAAGCCGGACGATATGTAAGCATCGGAGTACTGAAGCGGCCAGATGAATCCGTCTTTCGGCGTGAAAGACGTTGAAGTATTTGAAGATGAAGAGGCTTGAGCTGCGGCTTGAGCTGCGGCTTGAGCCGCCGCTTCGATTATAGCGTCGATTTTCTTATCAAACGCTTCAACTTCACTCTCATATTTAGCCACGATCGCTTGATATTCTTCGCTCTGCGTATCAAGCTGATTCAACAGTTCTCTCGCTTCCGTTTGCAGCGTAATGACTTCATTCTGCGAATTTTTAAGGTCTTCTCTTGATTCGACAATCTCGGATTTCTTAACTTCAAGAAGATCTATCTGCGTCTGTTGCTCACTTTTTTTGCTTTCAAGTTCCGCAATCATCTGCTTGTGAGATTCGGTGAGCTTGTCTATCTCGGCAATGTTGTTTTTCAATCCTTCAATCAGCTCGTTATCATGTTTCGCCATGCTTGACGAGAGTTCAATCATAACCAGATACGACGAAAAGCTGTCGGCGTTCAGTAACATCTCAACATCTGTAGCCGCGCCGTTAACATAAATACTGCACAGTCTTTCCTGAAGTTCAATGTTTATATCTTCAATTTCCTGCTGTAAATCTATCTGCTGCAGCTCGTTATGGTTGATATCGTCTTCGACTTTTTCAATTTCAGAATCGAGTTCGTCGATTTTTGCCTGATATTCGGCTTCTTCTTTCTCAAGAGCGGCAATTTTATCGTCAAGCACTTCGATTTTGTCCTGATAATTAAAAATCTGGTCATTCAACTCGCTTATATATTCCTGCTGACTGTTAATATCGGATTTCAAACTATTCAGTTTTTCCTGCGTTGCCTGAATCTTTTCACTAAGTTCGGACTGCTGCTCTTTGTATGAATCAACCTTGTTTTGATCCGATTCGGATAAATCGACGGCAATGACGGCAGGTGAAACACAGCATAGCATAATAACAGTCGTCAGAGCGGACGCGATAAATTTTTTACTGCGTTTAAACATCATCGTCAAGCACCACGCTTCCCTGTTCTTTCAAATATTTGCCAATCGAAATTATACTTCCGAAACCGCCGGCAACAATGCTGACCGCAACGAACGCTATTCCGATATACGCCGCATAATCCCAGAAGTTTACAAGCGACCCGCCGAGTACTCCGAAAATGGTAAGCAACGCTTCGCCTGTGAGCGAATAAAGTCCATAGAGAATGCCCCAAGCCAAAACCGCAGCCAAAATTCCGAGCGTAACACCCTCCACAAGGAAGGGCCATCTAATAAACGAATTGGTCGCACCGACGGCTTTCATAATGCTTATTTCGAGTTTTCTCGAGAACATGGTTATCTTTATTGTGTTTGCAATTATGAACACCGCAACGACAAGAAGCAGAACTACAATACCGACACTGATGTAGGAAACCGCCGTTCTTATCTTTTCAAGCCGAGCCGCAAGGTCACTGTTCTGCTGGATGCTGTAAACATTGGGCAAACTTCTTATATCATTTACCGTCTGTCCGAAATATTCCATGTCGACAACCGTCACCTTAAACCCGTCGGGAAGAAAAGAATCGTCGACGCCGTTAAGAATCGACGCATTGTCACCGAGAGAACTCAGCACCTGCTTGTATGCGTCTTCTTTCGGCACAAAATCAATGGACGCTATATTGTCAAGTTTACTAAGGTCGTCTTTAAGCTGTCCGACCGTAGCGTCATCCGCATCAAGCTCGGCAAAAACCATTATTACGTTTTGAGCCTGAATATTCTGTAAGAGCGAATCGACATTCAAAAAAAGCATAAATGCGCTGCCTATCATAACGAGGCAGGACATAAGCACGGCAACGGACGCAAGCGACATCAATCTGTTTATTCCGATATTTTTGATACCCTCATGTGTAAGGTATCTTAGATTCATTGTTTTTTTCATATACTGTTTCTCCGATTGATATTATTCACTATCGGAGGCAGTGCCGTCTCCGTTGTCTGACTGAGTTTTTATGTCTGCGGCATCATCGCCGCCTGTAATTTTTTCCGTAATTTCAATACCGTATGACGATATAAAAGCCTCTATTTCAGCATCTTCGGTCGGAGCGTGGTAAAAACCGCTGAACGAAGTCGTCGGAATTTCCGTGAACTCCTCAGCATGTTCTTCCTCTATTTCCGGGTGCAGCGAATCCGAAACAATGCTGCCGTTACTTATCTTTATTATGCGCTTGTCGTACTGTTTTATAAGGTCAACAGCATGAGTTACCATAATTATCGTCGTTTTGTCGTTCATGTTTATTTGGTTAAGCAAATCGACTATTTCTTTTGACATTTCCGGGTCGATATTCCCCGTCGGCTCGTCCGCGATAATTATATCGGCGCGATTGACAAGCGCACGCGCCAACGCAACGCGCTGCTGTTCGCCGCCCGAAAGTTCGCACGGCATGCACTTCGCTTTCGCGGTAAGTCCGACAAGGCTCAGAGCATATGCCACTCTGCGGGAAATATCTTTTTGCGTGGCACCGATAACATGCATCGCAAACGCCACGTTTTCATACACGTTTTTCGTCGGTATGATTCTGAAATCCTGAAAAACTATGCCGAGTTTTCTTCTGTAATACGGCACACGGCGGGCTTTCATATCATTCAGGTTTATGCCGTCAATGACAATCGAACCCGCTGAGGGAACTTCCTCACGCATTATCATCTTCAGAAATGTACTTTTTCCGGCTCCGGACGCACCGACGACAAAAACAAATTCGCCTTTGTCAACATGAAGCGATACGTCGTTCAAAGCCTTGGTCCCGTTTCCGTAGACCTTTGAAACACCGTTAAAATCTATCATTACACCCTATCCTTTTCGCCTGCGCCGGATTCCGGCGTCAAGCCGGGCGGACAGTCCGCCCCTTCCTTCTCTATTCTGACAGCGCAATTATAACTCGTGGGTCTTAAACAAAGTTTAACTTAATATTTAATGGGAGAAGAATCAAGATACTTCTTCACCATAAGAGCCACTTTGAATACTATCGCGTCATCAAATTCTCTCAAATCCAAGCCGGTGAGCTTTCTTATCTTTTCAAGACGGTAAACAAGCGTATTTCTGTGGACAAAAAGTTTTCTTGAAGTTTCCGAAACGTTCAGGTTGTTTTCGAAGAATTTTTGAATCGTAAACAACGTTTCATGGTCGAGCGTTTCAATCGAACCGCGCTTGAACACTTCGCGAAGGAACATTTCGCAAAGTGTTGTGGGCAACTGATAAATCAAACGGGCGATACCGAGGTTTTCATAACTGATAATCACCTTTTCGGTATCAAAAACCTTGCCTACTTCAAGAGCGACCTGAGCCTCCTTAAATGAACGCGCAAGATCTTTTATCCCTCTGACCTGCGTGCCGATGCCAACGACGGCACGTCCCGCAATCTCCGCATCGAGAGAATCAATAACGGATCGTGCGAGTTTCTCGAGATCCTTGACCTCCGCTCCGCCGGAGATGTCTTTTATGATTGCTATGTCGCTTTCATTTATGTTAATGACGAAATCCTTGTTTTTGTCGGGAAACAGTGCCTGTATTATCTCAAAAACAGAAGCTTCGCATACTCCGCCAAGACGCAGCAGAAAAACGACTCGAACGGATTCGTTGTTAAAATGAAGTTCACGCGACTTAAGATAAATATCACCAGGAAGAATATTGTCGAGCATGACATTTTTTATAAAATTACCTCTGTCATACTTTTCATCGTAATACTGCTTTATGTTTGCAAGGGAAACGGCGAGTATGGCTGCGTATTTTTCAGCAAGAGCATCATTTCCCTCAACAAACACCGCATACTCCGGCTGCATGAGAGAACCGAACGAACGGTATGTATATCCGTTTACCGGCACGGTGTTATTCGACGAAAATGCTTCGGTAACGCCTGTCGTTATAACGTCGCCGATTTTGCTCAATTCCGTACAGGAAACAATCGTACCGCTTTCATCTATTACACCTACTACTCTGCCGACGGCATCTTTCATCTGGTGAATAATTCCTTGGAAAAGCCTGTTAGACATAATGTTTGCATTCCTTTCATTGAACATATCTTAAAACTTTTTTACATTGCTGAATCGAAACAAGGTTTCGCTTTTTACAGAAAAACAAAACCTGCGAGAATTGTAACCGATGCAGAAAAATCTTCCGCGAAACTGCACAGGCTGACAAAAGTCGAACCTCTGCCGCATGCGGCGGATGGTACAGCTGCACCGAATTATACAAAAACACAAAAGATAACAGTTATATAATACTCATTTTTAACTGAAAATGCAAGTGCTTTTATAAAAAGATACAAATTCTCATTTGATTTTTAATCAAATGTGTTATATGACGCACAATTCTCTATAAAAAATACACAACGGGGCTATACCTTTTTTGTAAATAAAGCCGTTGTGTAATTTCACCAAAGAATTATTCGATTGATTTTATCCGTTTAACATCCTCGGGCGAAAGCTCTCTGCATTCACCCGGCTGAAGGCTTTCGTCAAGCGCAAGTCCGCCAAAAGCAATGCGGTGAAGTCCCACAACTTCACTGCCGAAAGAAGCAAACATCCGCTTTATCTGGTGATACCGTCCCTCTGTCAGAGTTACGCGGTAAACATGCCGTCCGTCATTTGAAGAACCGACGAAATCAATCGCCGCCGGTTTTGTAATGCCGTCAGAAAGCTGCACGCCGTTTCTGAATTCGTCCAGTTCGTCCTCCGTAAGAGCCAACGACGAGTCGACGATATACGTCTTCGGAACGTGATGCGACGGAGCCAAAACGGAGTGAGCGAAGGCACCGTCATCCGTAATAAGCACAAAACCGGTGGAATCCTTATCAAGCCGTCCGGCTGGGAACAAACCTCTTCTGAAAAGTTCGGCAGGGACAAGGTCTACGACCGTTTTATCATCTTCCGAACGCGACGCCGAAACGATTCCTTTGGGTTTGTTGAGCATTATGTAAACATATTTTTTAAATCCTATCTGTTTTCCGCCGCATAAAACCGTGTCTGAGTCCGTGTCAACGGGCAAATCGCCGTTTTTTACAACAATTCCGTTGACGGCAACAAAACCGCCGCGTATCATTTTTTTTGCGTCTGCGCGTGACACACCGATCTGCGACGCGATAAATTTATCAAGCCTTATTTTTTCACTCAAACAGTTTCACCATCGAATCCCGTCATATATCCGTCCGCACCGATGCAATGGATATCGCCGCCTATTATTTTTCCGTTGTAGACGAACACCGACACAACGACATCGGATCTTTCTTTACAATCGACGGCATATGTATATTTCATAACCGTTTTCCCCGCAAAAGCCGTAAAATCAAAACCCTGCTTCTTTTGCAGCTCGTTGTACTCGGTAACAATATCCGAAAACTCACGCGGCAGGAGCGTAGTTTCAATGCTTTGCGGTTTTTTGGCGGACAATTTGATTTTTTTATCTTTCAGAAAAGCCACGCACACTGCATTGGTATCCGAATGCCCGGAATTCGAGCGCGATACGGAGAACAGAACCGCCGCGACAATCAGACAAACTGCGGACAAAACGGACAGAGCATAAAATATTATCTTTTTTCTTTTAAAAATTGCGTACATAAGCAAACACCTCGCACAATATATATGCGAGGTAATATGTCTTAGATAACCGTAACATAAAATCCTCACGCAACAGACTGCCGAAAAACTGCGCAAACTGACAAATTCCTGAGTCTGAGAGAATCCTATGCGGCGGCAAAGGCACCTCCCGGGATTCAGGACTGCTTTGTTGTCGCAGACTTAAGCTGCTGCGACGCAATTCTGACTTTGTTAAGGCTCTTTGTAAAGTCCTCAATACTCTGCGAGAGGATCTCATCGCTTTCGCCCATAATGGTATCGACAAAACTTGTTGCCCCGTTGCGGAGTTCGGTTGCCCATTTCTGCGCATTGTCAACGATTTCGTTTGAATTTGCTTTTGCGCGTTCTACAATTTCAGCTGCCTGCTTCTTTGCATCCGCCACGATTTCCGCCGCATTCGCCTGAGCGTTGCGGGTGATTTCGTGTTCCTCAATGAGCTTACGCGCCTGAATTTCGGCCTGACCGATCATTCGGTCAGCCGCATCCTGCGCCTGTGCAAGAATCACTTTGCGTTCAGCGGCAATCTTACGCGCCTGAATGACTTCGTCGGGCATGTTTATCTTGATATCCGCAATAATCGAACGGATAGATTCGGCATCGACTCTGACTTTATCACCGACGAGAGAGCGTTTGCCTTCTTCAAGAATGTCTTCAATCTGACCAAGTAAATCTTCAATGCTGTTCATTGTAATTTCACCTTTCTCTTAATTCTCTTATTCTTTCTATTATGTCGGTTTTTATTGCAGACGGAATAAAATCGGAAATATCACCGCCGAAAGAACCGACCTCTTTCACAAGACTTGAGCTTAAAAACATATATTCGGTATCGGTAACCATAAATATTGTTTCTATGTCGCTTGCAAGTTTTTTGTTTGTGAGAGCCTGCTTAAACTCATCCTCATAGTCGGAAAGTACGCGCAAACCCTTTACTATCGCCACAGCACCCTTTTTTACGGCATACTCCGCAAGAAGTCCGTCGTAAAATTCAACTTCGACGTTGGGAATATGCGCCGTGCTGCGTTTTATAAAATCAACGCGTTCGGACGGGGTAAACATACCGCCGTTTTTTTTGGAATTTATAAGAACGAGCACAACAACTCTGTCGAACATTTTTGCCGTGCGGCGGATTATATCAAGATGTCCGACCGTTATCGGGTCAAAACTGCCGGGGCAAATCGCCAATGAAGCCATTTACTGTACCTCCACGGTATTTTTGTTGCGGTAAAGCGTGATTTTTATTGATGAATACTTATATATCTTCGCGACGGCGAAATCACCGAATGTGTCGGGCAGCACTTCGCTGCTCTTCGTTTCGCAGACAACAACCGCGCCGTTCTCAAGCACATCGCCCAAAATTTCAAACGCCTTCGGAATAAGCCCGTTGCAGTAAGGCGGATCAAGGAACACGACACCGAATTTTTCACCGCACCGCCGAAGATAATCAACGGAATCACCGAACACGACCGTTGCCCTGTCCGAAAAACCGACGGTTGAAATATTACGGCGCACAACGTCGATGCTCTTTCGCGACGAGTCTACGAACACGGCATGCGCCGCGCCACGGCTCAACGCTTCAATCCCCATCTGCCCGCTTCCGGCAAAGAGGTCGAGCATACGGCGTCCCTCAATCTCAAACTGTATGATATTGAAGACGGACTCCTTAACTTTATCGGTAGTGGGACGCACATCAAGTCCGTCGGGCGCAATCAGTTTCCGCCCGCCCGCCGAGCCGCCGACAACTCGCATAAGCAACCTCCGCTAAAAAGCGGCAATCAACCGCCCGAATACAAATCAATGAATTACTCCTGCTATTATCACACTAAAACAAGGTGTTTGTCAACATTTTTTTGGATATTATCCGCGAATAATCGTATTTCTTACATTATTCTATGTCAATTGATTTTATTTCTTTTCATTTTTAAAATATTTAATAACATTCTCCGCTGCCGGCGCAGTCATGCCCGGCACGGAAATCAAATCGTCATAATCCGCCTGCGATACGGCGGCAACTGTTTTAAAACGCTGCATAAGAGCTTTTGCACGTGTCTTTCCGATACCGTCTATCGAGCAGAGAACCGATTCAAGTGAATTTTTTTTGTGCAGTCGGTGATGGTATGATATTGCATACCTATGAACTTCTTCCTGTATCTCCGAAACAAACGAAAAAACGCTCCGTGTATCTCTGATTGCCACCTCTCCGCCTTCGGACGTTATGGCGCGTGTTCTGTGTTTTCCGTCTTTTACCATTCCGAAAAGTGGAACATCAAACCCTCGTCTGAGCATAACCTCACGCACTGCGGCTACCTGACCGAGTCCGCCGTCAAGCAGAATAAGGTCAGGTTTTACTCCGAACCCCTCGGACTCACCCTCATTTGCGATATATTCGTTTATGCGTCTGTTCATAACTTCGGCAAGCGAACGGAAATCGTCCTGCCCTTCGAAAGACTTTATCATGAACCGCCTGTATGATTTTTTAAACGGTCTGCCGTCCTTGTATACTATCATTCCCGCAACATTTTCATGACCCGCCATGTTTGAAATATCGTAAGATTCAATATACTGCGGGTAATCCCTGAGTCCGAGCAGCTCCTGCAGTTCAAGAAGAACCGCACGGCTTCTGTCATTGCCGGTAAGCATCCGGGAGAGCTTCTGCATGGCGTTATTACGCGCCATTTCGACGACGCCGGCATTTTCACCCGCAAGAGGATGAACTATTCTGACACGTTTTTTCTTTATCTCCGACAGATATCTTTCCGCGTCTTCTTTTCCCGAAAAATCGCAATCGACACATATCTGCACGGGGATGTTTTCCCCGCCGGAATAGTACGCGCACAAAATTTCCGGATACTCGGCACCCGGCTCGTCTATCCTGTCAACAACAAATGTTTTCGTGTCGGTAAGCGCGCCGTTCCTGAATGAGAGGACGCACACGGCACTCTTATTTTCCGACGATGAAATTCCGAAAACATCCTGTTCTTCGGTTTTGACAGAAACGACATGCTGTTTCTGAGAGATTTTTTCGACCGCTCTTATCCTGTCGCGAATCTTTGCCGCCTTTTCAAATTCAAGCAATTCCGAAGCACCGTTCATCTCCGAATAAAGTTTTTTGAGATATTCCGTCCTGCCGCCTAAAATAAACTCCGCGGCGGCATCGACATTTGCATCGTATTCTTTTTGGGAAATAAGACCGCAGCACGGCGCGGAACAAAGTTTTATATGATAATTCAGGCATGGGCGGCAGTTTTTTGAGATGTCGCGCGGGAAAACACGGCTGCAATGCGCAAGCCTGAAAATATCCAACGCCTGACGAACCGCAGCTGATGAATTTTCGGAACTTGTAAACGGACCGTAATACATCGCGCCGTCGTCGGCTTTCTGTTTTACCGCGCTGATTTTTTTCCATTCTCCGCGAGTTACACGAACATAACTGTATCCTTTGTCATCTTTCAGTAGGATATTATACTTCGGTTTATGTGTTTTTATAAGGTTGCATTCCAAAACAAGAGCTTCAAACTCGCTGTTCACCACAATATAGTCAAAATCACAGACATGTTCAACCATTTTTTGCACCTTACGGGAATGATTGTTCTGCGAACCGAAATATTGAGCGACCCTGTTGCAAAGGATTTTCGCCTTGCCGATGTATATAATATTCCCTGCCGTGTCTTTCATGATATACACGCCCGGCTTTTGAGGGAGTGCCGTCGCTTTTTTTCTCAGCTGCCGTATATCCATATTTTCCCTCCGAAAAATGAAAAAAGTGCATCGGACGCACCGACACACAGCTTTCCGTAATGAGCCGATTTATTCGGCAAAACCCGAAATAATGAGCTTTGAAAGAGCATCGACAGCTTCGTTTTCATCCGAACCGTCGGCAATTATCCTGATATCGGTTCCGCCCGTCACACCGAGAGAGAGAACGCCGAGAAGGCTCTTTGCGTTCGCCTTGCGTTCGTCCTTTTCCACCCAAATCGAGGATTTAAACTCATTTGCTTTCTGGATAAAAAACGTCGCGGGACGAGCATGAAGACCTACCTGATTTTGAATTGTTATATCCCTTACTACCATACTATAAGAATCTCCTTCCGGAAAATTGTTTACTCGATATATTATATCACAAACATCAATCTCGTCAATCAAAATAAAACGACATAAAAATAATTCGTGTGAAAATCTAAATAGCGACAAAATCATAGAAGTCGATTTGTGCAGATTAACAATAGAATAAAAGGAATTTTATACACTTATTCGCTTTCCTTCGTTTCGTTTTTCAATTCCTGCAAAAACGACATGTCTTTCTTTGACAATTCGGCGTTTTTTAAGAGTTCGGGGCGTCTTTCAAAAGTCCTTTTCAGCGACTGTTTTCGTTTCCATTCATCGATATTTGCATGATGTCCGGAAATAAGCACGTCGGGCACTTTCTTTCCGTTCCACTCATAGGGCTTTGTGTATTGCGGGTGTTCGAGCAAACCGTTGTAGTGGCTCTCTGCGGAATAGGCTTCTTCGTTCGGCAAAACACCGTCTACCATTCGCGCAATACAATCGACAAGAACCAGCGCGGGCAGTTCCCCGCCCGTAAGCACGTAATCGCCGATTGAAATTTCTTCGTCGACGATCTCCTCGAGCACACGTTCATCCACGCCTTCATAATGACCGCACAAGATAACCGTATTTTCATACTTTGACAGCTCCCTCGCGCGGCTCTGTGTTAAAACCGTCCCCTGCGGCGACATATAGATAACATGCGGTTTTGTATCCATTGTCGACTCGATATGTCGATAACAGTCAAAAATCGGCTGAGCCTGCATCAGCATGCCCATACCGCCGCCGTAAGGCGTGTCATCAACGCGATTATGCCGCTTGTCGGCTGAAAAATCACGAATATTAACCGCATTTACTTCAATAATACCCTTTGCAACGGCTCTGCCGACAACACTTTCGGAAAACACGGCACGGCACATTTCGGGGAATAAAGTCATTATATCAATCCGCATTGTCGAAAATTCCTTTCAGCGGGCGAATAAAGACGGCATTGTTTTCGATATCCGTTTTTATGACAACGCTTTTTATTGCCGGCAGCAGATACTCCGCGCCCGTGTCATCGGTAACAGCCCACACATCATTTGCGCCCGTTTGCATTACATCGGTCAGCTTGCCGTATACGACGGATTCGTCGTCCGCATCGTAAACCGTACAACCGATAAGTTCCGCAATAAACCACTGTCCGTCCGGCAGGTTCACATCGCTTCGCTTGATGTAAAGCGTGCGTCCGCGCAGAGTCTGAGCCTGTTCGACCGATTCGACTCCGTCAAACTTCATAAGCGCGACGTTGCCGTGCGGACGGCATGAAACAACCCTCGCCGGCGCATTTCCTTTTTCGTCAAAATAGACGGTTTTGAATTTTTTCGCAAACTCGGCAGAGTCACAGCAGGGGTTCAGGCGCATTTCGCCCCGAACCCCGTGTGTGCCTACTATCTGACCGAGTTCAAGGAACTCTTTGATCATTTTTCAATTATATTTCGGGAATGTCAATGGTAATTTCTCTGCCTGCTTTTGCGGAACGTGCTATACCGTCGATAATAGCCTGATTGTAAATAATCTGGCTTGACGGAATGGGAGAGGGTTTGCCGTATTTTACCGCGTCGACGAAGTGTCTTATCTTGCTGTAGAAAGTATCTTCCTTGTTATCTCTTACGGGAATTTCGGTTTCGACCTCACTGCCGGCAAGAGTCTTGTATACCTTAAGAGGACCGCCGATGCTGCCGTTCCAGCACTCCGTCGAGGGAATGCGAAGACCTGCTTTTGTGCCGAGAATAATGGTATCGCCTGCGGTGTCCATGTTCATCGCCCACGAAATTCTGAAGTCGAGCACTATACCGCCTTCAAGACGAACAAATGCCGCAGCGAAATCGTCAACGCCGAACAGTTTTGCATATTCGGGATGATTGGGATAATAGCCGGGATCTTTGCCGAAGAAATCGGAAGTATACCCCGAAACGGTAAGAGGCTTGGGATAACCAACGGCGTTGAGCACCATGTCGAGAGAATAGCAGCCGATGTCGGCAAGTGCGCCGAGTCCCGCCGTTTTGTCTTCGATAAAGCTGGTGCCGTAGGGTGTAGGAATACCGCGTCTTCTTCCGCCGCCGGTCTGAATGTAGTAGATCTGTCCGAGCTCACCGGACTCCACCACCGCTTTGAGCATCTTCATGTTTTCGTCAAAACGCGGCTGGAAACCGTTGGAAAGCATTTTACCGCTCTTTTTCTCGGCTCTGGCAATTTCAACGGCTTCGTCAAGCGTTACGCACATGGGTTTTTCGAGAAGAACGTTAACACCGTGCTCGAGTGCGTAAATCGCACACTCAGCATGCGCTCTGTTGTAGGTGCAGACGCTTACCGCGTCAAGCTCCTCGGCGTCGATCATCGACTTGTGGTCGGGATAAAGACGGATACCGTCAATACCGTTTGCCTTGCAGAACTTCTCGGCTTTTCCCGGGATGAGATCCGCAGCCGCAACGATTTCGACATCGGGGCAGCGAAGATAATTGTAAACGTGCGCCTCCGCTATCCAGCCTGTGCCGATAATGCCTACTTTGATTTTTTTGTCGGAGTCAACGGTGTTTTCGACACCGTCGGCATCCTTAAAACGATCGAGAATGTTGTCTGCCATTTTTCTTACTCCTTAATAGCGTCAATAATTTGTTTATGAATAAGCGAATTTGAGCACAAAAACGATGTCGGTTCGCATACTTTAAGCTCGCCGCCGTCAAAATCAGTGCACTTTCCGCCTGCTTCCGTTAATATGATTCTCCCTGCGGCAAAATCCCACGGAGAGAGAAGCACCTCAAAATACGCGTCTGTGCGTCCGCATGCCACAAGGCATATGTCGTATGACGCCGAGCCGCTTCGACGGATATCGGCGCACTTCATGAATACGTTTTTTGCCGACGAGAAAACCTTGTCCGCATATGTGTCCCTGTAGTACGGTGATGTGCCGAAAGACACGAGCGATTCGGGAAATAAGCGCGATGAAACGGATATTTTATTTCCGTTCAAAAATGCGCCGCCGCCTGCCTGAGCGGTGAACATCTCGTCATAGTAAGGATTATATATTATGCCGAAATACGGCTTGCCGTTTCTGTAAGCCCCGACCGAAATAACGGAACATTTCATATCATGGATAAAATTTGTGGTGCCGTCGATAGGGTCGATGACAAACAGCAGCGGCGAATCGAAAAATTCGTTCGAGTTATCTTTCTCTTCCGCAAAAAATGATGCATCGGGATAAAGCTCCGCGATTCCGCTTATGAGCTTGTCCTGAACTGCTTTGTCGTAGCGCGTAACAAAATTCGCCGCGCCGGCTTTCACTTCGATAGCGTCTTTTTCATTTTCGACGGAATGAGCGGCAATCATTATTTTGCCGCACTCTTTCATTATTTCTTCAATTTTTGTTAGATCTGCTGACATTTTACAGCTCCTCCGAATTGAGGTCAAGCCCCATTGCAAGTCCGAATTTTGTTTCTATGAGAGGCGTAAAACCGTTCTTTCCGTAAAAATCCACAACACTGCTGTTGTTTTCGTCGCAAACGAGCATCACCCGTTCGATGCGGCGTTTTCTCAAACGCGTTTTCATCGCGTCCAAAAGCTGCGTGCCCAAACCCTCGCCGCGGTATTTTTCATCCACATCAATGTGAAAATGACATTTGTACGAATCTCTGAACATCGAATGAGTGAGCATGTCCATTTTTGCATCGACATATCTTTTCGCACTCACTGCCGCCGCCTGCGGAAGGTACACTTCCGAAAAAACACGCTCGTACGCGTCGTAATTTTCGCTGCACAACAGATACCCCACAACTTCATCATCGTTGTTTACGGCAACGAAACAATTTTGCGGTTCCTGCTCGATGTAGTAGTTGCAGTACATAATCAAAGTGTATTTCTGCGTATCTGCGGAGGCGTTGGCGCATCCGGCGTTGTCAAGACAAATCCGCTGAACGCGTTCGCGGTCGCTGTCTTTATACGGTCTTACGGAATTCATTTATACCACCTCTTGTATCTGACGAAATGATTATACATTTTATTTTTCAAAATGTCCATAAAAAAACTGTATTTTTACGGAAAAATATGATAATATCTTTTCGAAACACTGAAAACGGAGTTGATAACATGAAAATCGCAGTTGTAGGCACATCATGGATAACTGAAAAATTTCTGTCCGCCGCCGTTTCAACGGGCATGGTAACGCTTGAAGCCGTATGTTCGAGAAGCCATGAGAAAGGTCTTGCTCTCGCGCACCGTTTCGGCGCAAAAAAAACATACGATTCCCTGTCCGAACTTGTTAAAGACAGTGCGGTTGAGAGCGTATATATCGCAAGTCCGAACAGTCTGCACCATGCTCAGAGCAAGCTGTGCATGGAAAACGGAAAAAACGTAATCTGCGAAAAGCCGGCGGCGGACACGGCACGCGAAGCGGAGGAACTGTTTGCCCTTGCAAAAGAGAAGCGCGTCGTTTATACGGAAGCTATCATGTCAATGTTCGTTCCCGCTTTCGACACGCTGAAAAAAGAAATTTCCGATATAGGAAAAATACGTACGTGCAATTTTGTCTACTGCCAGCTTTCGTCGAAATATCCCGCGTATCTGCGCGGAGAGAATCCGAACATTTTCAATCCTGCTTTTCACACGGGATGCCTTGCGGATATCGGAGTTTACAATATTTTTTTGGCTGCAGGACTTTTCGGAATGCCCGACAGCATAATCTCACGCGCAACTTTTCTTGAGAGCGGCGCGGACGCGGAAGGCACTGCCGTCCTCGCGTACGGCGGCATGACTGTAAATCTGATATATTCAAAGGTCGGGCAAAGTTATTCGCCGTCCGAAATAATCGGCGACGCGGGAACGGTTTCGATAAATGCCGTTTCCCAGCTGACCGGAATTGACAGAATCACAAAAGACGGCAGAAAAAATATTGTCGCGTACGAAATTCCGCGTGACGAAATTATGGGCGCGGAGGCATCTGTTTTCGCCGACGCCGTGCGCGGAGATGCCGACGCGGTAAAAAAAATCGAAGAAGTAAACAAAATATCGCTGACGGTCAGACGGATAAGCGACACGATAAGGCGGCAAAACGGGTTTTCTTTCTGAAACGAGTTAACGCCCGCACGCATCGAAAGGAAGTATAAAATGTTTAAAGATATCCCCGGCGGCATTTATCCCACAATGATAACGCCGTATACAACGGACAACAAGATTGACTACAACGCCGTTGCACAGCTTCTCGACTGGTACGCGGAGAGAAACGTAAACGGTATTTTCGCCATCTGCCAGTCGAGCGAAATTTTCTTTCTGAGTTTCGAGGAAAGGCTTGAGTTGTTGAAATTTATCATGGAGCACAAACCGGCAAACACCGCGATAGTAGCGTCCGGTCATGTTGCGGATGACCTTGAACGGCAGATATACGAGGCGAAAGCATTCGCGCAGACAGGAATCGACGCATATGTTTTTATATCCAACCGGTTTGCGTCGCCAGACGACAGCGACGATGTCCTGTTTGAGAACATGGAACGCGCCGCCGATGCGCTCCCCGAAATATCACTCGGAGTTTACGAGTGTCCGCACCCGTACAAGCGTCTGCTCACGCCGTATGTCCTCGGGAAAATGGCTGCAGCCGGCAGATACCGTTTTTTGAAAGACACCTGCTGCGACCTCGGACAGCTCAAGGAAAAACTCGACGCGGTAAAAGGTTCGGGACTTAAAATTTTCAATGCAAACTCCGCCACGCTCCTTGATTCGATGAAGCTCGGTTGTGCGGGATTTTCGGGAGTAATGGCAAATTTCCATCCCGAAATATATGCGGAGCTTTACCGCGTATACGAATCCGACCCGGAAAAAGCCGAACTGCTCCAAAATTTCATAGGCTTTTTCTCGGTTGCGGAATGTCAATGCTACCCCGTCAACGCAAAGTACTATCTTTCGCTCGAAGGACTTGACATAAACATAGACAGCCGCTCAGGAAAAAAAGCGGATTTTACCCCGAACCGCCAAGCCGAAATAAGGCAGATGCACGCGCTCACGCAGCTTTTTAAGGAAAATTACATGCGGTAATCGAAATCTTTGCGGCTTGCCGCATTCCGCCGCCATACAAAAAATCCCGCCGGGTGCACCGTGCGGGATTTTTTGTATCATACGATATTTTTCAGCCGGTTTCAACCGCCGTCAGATTCGGCGGCTGAAACAACATGAGATTTTAATAGTGCTCAATACCGCAATCGCAAAGCTTGTTTATTTTGAACAGCTTCCAGAAAAAGCGCATTATCTTATAGAAGAACTTAGCTATGCCGGTCTTGTGGCAAATGTGGCTGCATTCGCCCGTCGTGGTCGTTTCGTCCGTATCTTCAGTTGCGGGTTTTGTTGTCGGCTCGGTCGACGGTTCGTTCGTTGGCTCTGTGGTCGGTTCTGTGGTCGGCTCGGTGGTCGGTTCTGTCGTGGGCACAGTGGTCGGCTCTGTCGTGGGCACAGTAGTCGGCTCGGTGGTCGGTTCGGTCGGTT
>CAVKLD010000014.1:0-34142 GCA_963657065.1 bacterium | reverse complement strand
AATCATGTTCATTAGTTGGTTGTTTTGTCAATTTCATCCAACTAACACATGTGCGAGTGGAACAAATACGCTTCATTTACCCTATCGTTACTGTTATCGAAAAATACGAGCACACGATTTGAACCGATTATGCAGGGATATTTCGTTTCGCTTCGCTCCACTTCATATCCCTGCATAAACACTTGAATTTATAACTTTCAAAAAAACTTACTCACTTTTATTGACAAAGCCGATTTTTTCAATATTTCAACACTTCAATACAAAAAAATCATCCGATACTCGAAATTAATCGAATCTCGGATTTTTTCGACTGTTTTTTTACAGCCCCTTAAAGCCGCACATTTGTGTCAAGAGTATCGGATATATGATCTGTAATGGATTTTTTCATGCATCCTTGTGCTGCTCTTTTCCTTGACAAAAAACATTGCACATGTTACAATGAGTGTGTAAAAAAGACCGTGTTGTTTGTCTGCTTACACAAAAACGACTGACAGGAGAGAAAATTTATGGTTCTTGCATTTTTCAGAGGGGTATTTGCACGTATATACGTATTGCTTTTCACATTTGTTTCGATGGTGAGCACGGCGGGTATTCCATATACCGATGCTCTGCCGTCGGCACCGGATGATTTTTCGCCGGCTATTCGTTTTGTTGTCTTTTCAGACAACCATTGCGGCACGGACGACAACGATTATGACGGACGCAGAGTTAAGGCGTTGGTCGAAAAATGCTTTGAGATGTACGGCGACGACGGTGTTGATCTTTTCGTCAATTGCGGCGATTTTTCGGAAACGGGCACCGACGGGCAGACGGAAAATTATATAAAGAATTTCTACGATGTTATCGACGGCAGAGCGCAGACGCTTGTAATACTCGGCAATCACGACTTGAAACAGACGTACGAGGCGCGTGACTATTTCTATGAAAAATACGGAATCGAAACAGGCGAACAGTCGATAAATATAAAAGGATTCCAATTCATCGGTGTTCCCTCGTATACAAAATCCGCGATACAACTCTTCCCGTCGAAAACGGTAAGCTGGGCATCGCAGGAAGTAAAAAAGGCGGAAGAGAGCAGTGAAAATCTTCCCATATTCACTTTCCAGCATCCGCACAACATCGGAACGGTGTACGGCAGCACGATATGGGGCAGTCTAAGTCTTAACAGAGCGTGGATAGGACACAACAGGGTCGTCAGCTTTTCCGGACATTCGCACTTCCCGATAAGCGACCCCCGTTCGGTATGGCAGGGAACGTATACGGCGGTAGGCACAGGCGCAATGGCGCGTTATGAGCTTGACAAAGACCTTATATGGGGTCAGCATCCCGACGGATACACTGATGCGGCTGAATTTTGGATTGTTGAAGCGGATAACGACGGCAGTGTGAAAATGAGCGCATACGACCTGAATACCTGTACTTTCTTCAGAACCTGCTATATAGAAAATGTCAATGATAAGTCCACTTTTGCATACACGTACAAAAACATGGAAAAACTTGATACCGCGCCCGTGTTTGCCGATGGTGCAGCGGCGAGTTACGCTCTGAACGAAAACGGCGAGTATCTGCTTACATTCGATAAAGCCGATGCTGCTTTTGTGGTTCAGAACTACAAGATTCAGGTGTATAACAAACTCGGTATTCTTCTGCAGAGCAAAACGTACCTTTCGGATTACTTCTTGCAGGGAACGCCCGACACAATGACGGTAAATCTCGGTGACCTGAATATCGGTGAAGGCGAAAAATTTACCGTGAAAATAATTGCCGCAAGCGCATACGGTAAACTGTCGAAAGCGACCGAATTTGCATTTAATGAAAAATAGACCGCCACGCACCATTTTTTGAAAATTACATAAACAAATTTAAAGCGTTTTTTGCCCGTTCACGGATATGTGTTCGGTTTCGGGCAAAGAACGCTTTTTTTACGCTTAAATGTGAAAATCGGAGTGTCTTATCGGCGGCGGTTTTCTTTTTCGTCAATATGCTTTTTTAGGACAAGGTTAATGTATTGTGAAAGAGAACGATCGTCTTTTTCCGCTTCATTTCTAATCTTTTCAAGCAAATCACCGTCAACGGTAATGCTTATTTTTTCCTTGAGTGGTTTCATCATCTCACCTGCCTATCGATTCCTATACAAAAATTATACAATATGGTTCATTAGGTATTGACAAATCATATAAAGTAGGATAAAATACTAATTGGTAAGACAAATCAAAGGCATTAAGCTGATTTTAATGATACTGTTTCGTTAATTTCCGCAAATCGCATTTTTATCATTTTATTTTACAAATAATGCTGTTTCAGCTTATTTGATAAAATTCAGACCGGAGGAGGTGAAAACATGAAAAAGATACTTGCAGTTCTTATGGCGGTTTTGACGCTTGTTTCTGTCGGCGCAGCTTCGGCTTCTGCTCAGACGTCTTTCTATCTCGGGAGCAACAGCTACAGCTACAATCGCAACGGATACTGTTACGTCAGATTGAGCAAACCGGGCAAGAAAAATGCTTCGGTCAAGGTATCTCTTGTTGCCACAGGTGCTCTTACGATTAAGATGACGGATGGCAGCGGTCGTTATCTGTGGAGTGAAAATTATTCCATAATGCCTAACCAGTGGAACAATGGTGCAAGAACCTACACATTGGGAAAGGATCATTCATCCTACAGACTGTACTTTAAGATGACCAATGGCAGAGGCTACGGCAGATGCTACGTAGGTAATGCCAAAAACTGTTCAATAGCGTAATCCATTCAAAGCAAAGCTGCCTTGAGTTAAAAGCTCGGGCAGTTTTGTTTTAATTTGACGTAAGCGTCGATTTTATTGCTTATCGAGGTGAAAGAAATGAAACATTTTAAGAACATTTTTGTATTTTTGGCTTTGATTATTCTTTGTTCGTCTTGTTCGGCGAA
Organism: bacterium; assembly: GCA_963657065.1. Classification (GTDB taxonomy): domain Bacteria; phylum Bacillota; class Clostridia; order Oscillospirales; family Acutalibacteraceae; genus RUG806. The sequence goes on along the minus strand of CAVKLD010000014.1, from coordinate 31,235 downwards.
AAAGAGCAACATAATATATGATTACAAAAGTATAGAAATAGAAAGTACTTATACAGATATAACGCAGCAGGACATTAAAGATGTAATTTTACTGGATTTTTCATCGAAAGAGTATTATCGGGAAGACGACAGCAAAACAATCGTCGGCAATGATGACACGATTTTAATTGACGTTAACAGCAGCGACGAGGATTTGCAGGCAACCGATATTTATTACAATTTCGGGGACGCGGATTTTTCCGATGAAATTGACGACCTCTTATTAGGCAAAAGCGTTGGGGATACCGTCAAGTGCAATGTGACTTATAACGAAAAAGATACAAACATTGAGATAAAAATTAAAAGCATTTGCAAATTGTACGACGTTGACGACGAGCAGGCATTAAAAGATTTCTACGGTTTGAACAGCAAAGACGAGGCATACGAATATTTAACGGAAAGAACAAAAAACGAGATTATTTTTAACTACATGTGGGATGAAATTTTAAACAATTCTGAAATAAACGCGTTTCCCGCAAATATCGTTGAAAAAATAAAAACGCAGAGCAATTTAAGCTTAACCGACGAGGAAAACAAAGAAAACGAGGAAAACAAAGAAATATGCAATTACTATTTTGAATTGACTGTTGCGGAAATTATTCTCAATGATGAAAACGCCGCCGTAACCGACAGCGACATTGAAAGTACGAAAAATAAGTTTTCGGAAAAAAACGGCATTGCGGTCGATGAATTAAGTCAATATGTTTCGGAAGACGATATATATTACACCGCGGTCATGGACAAGTTGAAACCGATACTGATTTCGTACGCGAATATTATCAATTAACACTCGGGGCGATTTTTCATAAGAAATGCCTTCGGCAAAGATGTGCGCTGCGGCGGTTTTCAAAGGTGTTTTGTAAAGCTGCTGCTGACAAGCGATAGTCCCATCTCCGATGTTTTCCGAATTCATTCATTGCAATAAAAATTTAATTTAAAAATGTTTGACTTTGGTATTTTATGAAGATATAATAACCTCAACTACAAAATTCGCCTAACAGCGAATTTTCCGTGCTGCACACAGCTTGCGGTAAAGCCGCAAGGTTGAGAACATTGAAACGTCAAAAGCAACGGCAGTTTGCCGTTGACGCAGTCTGCGACTGCTTACAGAACCTTGCGGTTCTGCTTTTGCGGTGTAATGCACGCGCTTTATATCAGAACAAATTGAAAGCATTTCTATATTCACGGAGATGGAATTATGAAAATTGACTCAGCCGCAATGACTCGCGGTCCAATCACAAAAAATGTATGGCTATACACAATTCCGATTATTCTTACGGGGGTGTTGCAGCTACTGTTTAACGCAGCCGATCTTATCGTTGTTGGACGTGCGGGCGGGGGCAGCATATCTGTCGCCGCCGTCGGTGCGACTTCATCGATAACAAACCTTATAGTAAATCTGTTTATCGGTCTGTCCGTCGGCGCAGGTGTCTGCGTCGCTCAGGCTGCCGGTGCGAACGACCACTTAAAGCTGCACAGGCTTGTTCACACAGCGATTCCCGCAGCGGCGATAAGCGGAATTTTCCTTACGATCATTGGTGCGTTCAACGCCGAAAACTTTCTGACGCTTATGGGAACGCCCGACGATGTGTTGGAACTGTCCGCAAAATACATGCGCATTTACTTTTACGGAATGACGGGCAGCATGATTTACAATTTCGGCGCGGCAATACTTCGTGCCGTCGGCGATACCAAGTCGCCGTTGTATTTCCTCACGGCGGCGGGTATTTTGAACGTCATACTCAATCTCGTGTTCGTTGTTGTATTCAAACTTGATGTCGCGGGCGTTGCAATCGCTACGTCGCTGTCGCAGGCTGTTTCGGCGGTGCTTGTCATGCTCGTGCTTATCCACCGAACGGACTATATAAAATTTTCGTTCAAAGAGATGCACATATATAAGGATGAACTGTTGCAAATAATCAGATTCGGCGTTCCCGCGGGTATACAAGGCTCACTGTTTTCAATTTCGAACGTGCTTATCCAGTCCTCCGTCAACTCGTTCGGCTCGGTTGTCATGTCCGGCAACGCCGCATCGAGCAATATCGAAGGATTCGTTTACACTGCGATGAATGCATTCAGTCAGACATCCATGAACTTTACCGGACAAAATCATGGTGCGCGGCAGTATAAGCGAATAGGTAAAATCGCATTCGTATGCGTTTTGAACGTAACGCTTGTGGGACTTGCTCTCGGTGTCAGCGCGTATCTTGCCGATGATTTCCTGCTTGGAATATACATAACCGACTCGGCGGAAGCTGTGTCATACGGTCAGCTCCGTTTGAAATATATCTGTCTGACGTATTTCCTCTGCGGTGCGCTTGATGTTATGACGGGCATGCTGCGCGGTATCGGTGCGTCAATGCTGCCGATGATAATTACCGTTGCGGGTGTTTGCGTGTTCAGAATCGTGTGGGTGCTTACCGTTTTCGGGTCGGCAAGCTATCATACTCTTGACTGCCTGTACATGTCTTATCCCATTTCGTGGATAATTACATTTGCGGTGGAACTGATTGCTTTTGTTATTTTGAACTCAAAACTTAAGAAACGCGACGAAAGTGCGCAGGTAAATGAAGTATAATTTTTTATTGATTTTGCAATTATAATGTGGTAATATTGTACCGATAAATATTTTTATCGAAAGGACGTTTTATTTATGGCTGAAAGCAGACTCATAGGCGGTTATCCCGTTATCGGAATCCGCCGTATAATCGACGGCAGACGCGGACCCCTCAAGGTTCGTGAAAGCCTTGAAGAGCAGACGATGAACATGGCGAAAGCCGCTCAGAAGCTGTTTACCGAAAATCTTAAATATTCAAACGGCGAACCCGTAAAGGTCGTCATTTCCGAAACAAGCATCGGACGTGTCGCCGAAACGGCACAGGTTGCTGAGCAGTTCCGCAAGGAAGGCGTTGACATTACACTGTCCGTTACTCCCTGCTGGTGCTACGGCAGTGAAACGATGGACTCCGATCCGATGACCGTAAAAGGCGTATGGGGATTCAACGCAACGGAGCGTCCCGGCGCGGTATACCTTGCGTCGGTGCTCGCCACTCACGCGCAGAAAGGTCTTCCAGCATTCGGCATTTACGGCAAGGATGTTCAGGATGCCGACGAAACCGAAATTCCCTGCGACGTAAAGGAAAAACTGCTTCGCTTCGGACGCGCAGCTGTCGCAGTGTGCACCATGAGAGGCAAATCCTACCTGCAGATAGGTTCTATCTGCATGGGTATCGGCGGTTCGTCGATAAGTCCCGATTTCATTGAAGAATATCTCGGCATGCGCGTTGAATCCGTTGACGAAGTGGAAATTATCCGCCGAATGACAGAGGGTATTTACGACGAAGCCGAGTTCCGGAAGGCTCTTAAGTGGACAAAGGAACATTGTCACGAGAGTTTTGACAAGAACCCTGATTTTGTTAAAAAATCTCCCGAACAGAAAGAAAAAGACTGGGAATTTGTCGTCAAGATGATGGTTATAATCAAGGATCTTATGAACGGCAACAAGAATCTTCCCGAGGGCAGAGAGGAAGAAATGGTAGGTCACAACGCGATAGCGGCGGGCTTCCAGGGTCAGCGTCAATGGACGGACTTCTACCCGAACTGCGACTTCGGCGAAGCGATGTGCAACACATCATTCGACTGGAACGGCGCGAGAGAACCGTATGTTCTTGCGACCGAAAACGATACCCTCAACGGTCTTTCGATGCTCTTTATGAAGCTGCTCACAAACCGTGCGCAGATGTTTGCGGATGTCCGTACTTTCTGGAGCGCGGATGCCGTTAAGCGCGTGACGGGTTACGACATCGAAGGCGTCGCGAAAGAAGCGGGCGGATTTATTCATCTTATAAACTCCGGCGCGTGCTGTCTTGACGCGTGCGGCGAGGTTAAGGACGAAAACGGCAATGCCGTTATCAAACCCTGGTACGACGTTACGGAAGAAGACATTGACAAGATGCTCAAGGCTACCGAATGGTGCGCTGCCGATAACGGCTACTTCAGAGGCGGCGGATTCTCCTCACGTTTTCTTACACGTGCGCAGATGCCTGCTACCATGATAAGAATAAACCTTGTAAAGGGTCTTGGTCCCACGATTCAGATTGCGGAAGGCTATACCGTAAATCTTCCCGACGAGGTTTCCGACATTCTCTGGAAACGTACCGATTATACATGGCCCTGCACATGGTTTGCACCCATCGTAAACGGAAATGGACCGTTTAAGTCGGCTTATGACCTCATGAATACATGGGGCGCAAACCACGGAGCAATCACCTACGGTCATATCGGCGCGGATCTTATTACGATGTGCTCGATGCTCCGCATCCCGGTAGGACTTCACAATGTTCCCGACGAAAAAATCTTCCGTCCCGCCGCATGGAATGCGTTCGGCACGAAAGACCTTGAGGGGGCGGACTACAGAGCATGCGCCGCTTACGGTCCGATGTATAAGTAATACGGAATAAACTTATGAAAATCAATTGCTCCGACATATTTCACTGAGAATTTTCGGAGTCATTTTGAATCAAATCAAATGCAGTGCCGCGACGGGAAACCGCCGCGGCACTTTTGAAGTTTTTAATTGTTTGTATTGTTTCACTGCCGATTCGCGAAGGTGTTCCCGCCGAATGACGAACGGTAATATTCGCCGTTTGTCGATATCAAAAAAATGAAAATCGGCAGCCGTTAAAACGCACGATTACCGATAGATTTGTTAGACCGGCGCATTTTCGGACAGCATTCGCATACGGACGGAATGATATTCGCAAAAAACAAGCATTATAACGCCGAAAAGAGAAAACGCCGAACGTGAGTTCGGCGTTTTCCCTGTGGAGATATTTATGAAGAAAAAGAGTGTGGAAAGCTAATTAACTGTTTGTAAGGTGTCCCTCGTTTCCTTACAAACGCATTATACTACAGCAAAAATCAAAAATCAAGACTTTTTTTAATTTTTTTTGAAAAAATTTTTGAAAAAACGTTATGCGGGCGAAATCGAAGTTTTTTTATTTGCATGCAATTGATTTTACGGTGCAAATTTGTTATCATAAAAGTTGACGGGAGTCGAATTAAGCTGCCCGTCAGCATAAAATTGTATTTTACAAACATATCAGGTATATCAAGTTTTGCGGAATGCGGAGGTAACGAAAAAATGGCAAAATCGCTTGTTCTTGCCGAGAAGCCGTCCGTTGCGCGTGACCTTGCTCGGGTGCTCGGATGCGCGAAAAACGGCGACGGATGTATTATCGGCTCCAAATATATCGTAACATGGGCTCTCGGACATCTTGTCACGCTTGCCGACCCCGAAAGCTACGACGATAAATACAAAACATGGTCGCTCGAAACGCTCCCGATGCTGCCCGAAAAAATGAAGCTGACCGTTATCAAACAGACTTCAAAGCAGTTTGGCGCGGTCAGCCGTCTTTTGAAAAGTCCCGAAGTCGGTGAGATAATCATTGCCACCGACGCCGGGCGCGAGGGTGAACTTGTGGCGCGGTGGATAATAATGAAAGCCGGCGTGAAAAAGCCGATGAAGCGGCTTTGGATATCCTCACAGACGGATAAAGCCGTGCGCGAGGGGTTCGCGTCGCTGCGTCCCGCTGCCGAGTACGATAATCTGTACCGTTCCGCTCAGTCGCGTGCGCAGGCGGACTGGTATGTGGGATTGAACGTTACGCGTGCGCTGACGTGCAAGTACAATGACCGTCTTTCAGCGGGACGTGTCCAGACTCCGACGCTTGCAATGATAGTGCGCCGTGAAAAAGAAATACGCGAATTTGTCCCCAAGGATTTTTACACCGTGCGAGGTTCGTTTGCTGGTTTTAACGGCACGTTTCGCGATAAAAAAGGCAACACGCGCTTTTCGGATATCGATTTTGCGCAGGGGATTGCAAAATCGTGCGCGGGGGCTCCGGCGGTGATTTCCGAAATAAAAAAAGTGTATAAGCAGACACCGCCGCCCGCCGCCTACGACCTGACGGAATTGCAGCGTGACGCGAACAAAAAATACGGATTTTCGGCGAAATATACGCTCGATCTGATGCAGAGTCTTTACGAAACACACAAGGTGCTCACTTATCCGCGTACCGATTCAAGGTACATTACCGCCGATGTTGCTCTTACTTTGAAGGACAGACTAAAGGCTGTCAGCTTCGGCGCGTACCGCGACACCGCGTCCGCGCTTATTCGCGCAGGGCAGATACGCACGAAATATATCGTCAACGATGCAAAAGTGACCGACCACCACGCGATAATCCCGACCGAGGAACCGGCGGATTTCATGCGAATGGGCGGCGACGAGAAAAAAATATACGACCTCGTCGTGCGCCGTTTTCTTGCCGTTGTGTCTGCACCGTACGAATACGACGAAACGTCGCTTAAAGTGACTGTTGGGAAAAATGAGTTCTTTGCCAAGGGCAACACCGTTCGCGCTCCCGGCTGGAAAGCGGCATACGGCACGTTTTCTTCGGACGAGGACGAGGAAGAAACGGAATTTGAGAACCGTTCGCAGGAGCTGCCCGAACTCAAACAGAGCGCATCTGTAAAAATTCGCGGAATAAAAGTCGTGTCGGGCAAGACGAAGCCGCCCGCACGTTACACCGAAGCGACGCTCCTGTCAGCCATGGAGCACCCGACCGATGTTATTGACGACAAATCTCTGCGCGATGCGCTCAACGATGCAAGCGGTCTGGGAACCCCGGCAACGCGTGCGGACATAATAGAAAAGCTGTTTGCAAACGGGTCGATTGTCAGGAACGGACGCGAGATACGTCCCACGCCAAAGGGGGAGCAGCTTATAAATCTTGTCCCTGCGGATTTGCGATCGGCTGAACTTACGGCTCGGTGGGAGCAGCAGCTGCAAAACATCGGCAGGGGAAAAGCCGACATGAATAAATTCATCGGCGATATAAAAAAATTTGCATCGTCGCTTGTCAGCGAGGTAATCGCAAGCGATGCGCAGTATAAATACGACAATATGACACGCGAAAAGTGCCCGCAGTGCGGCAAATATCTTCTTGAGGTGAACGGTAAACGCGGCAAGACTCTTGTATGTCCCGATCGCGAATGCGGTTACCGCAAGGGCGTGAGTCAGATTTCAAATGCGCGCTGCCCCGATTGCTTCAAAAAAATGGAACTGCGCGGCGAGGGCGACAAAAAAGTTTTTGTCTGCACAAACTGCGGACACCGCGAACGGCTTGCGGAATTCCAAAAGCGTCACGAGGACAATTCAAAGGGAGCGGGGCGCGGAGATGTTGCGGCATATCAGCGCAGACAGAAAGAAGAGGAGAAAAAAGCCGCCGCTTCGGCATCGCCGTTTGCCGACCTTATGAAAATGTTTGAGAAGTAACCGCCGTGCCGCGAAAATTCCGTTGAAAAGATTTCGCGCATAAAACTTAAAATATAAAATGGGAGTGATGTCATGAAATACGAACTTGCAGTGTTTGATTTGGACGGGACTGCGCTTGATACGCTGACCGACCTTGACAACAGTTTGAATTTTGCGCTGGGCGAATTTTCGATGCCGGCGAGGACGCTTGACGAAACGCGGGCATTTGTCGGCAACGGCATACACAAGCTCATTGAGCGCGGTGTGCCGGCGGGGACTTTGCCGCAAACCGTTGCAGAGGTCGAAAAAGCGTTTAACGCGCATTATGCTGTGCACTGCGCCGACAATACAAAGCCTTACGACGGTATCTGCGAGCTGCTGCAAAAACTGCGCGGTGCGGGTGTAAAAACGGCTGTCGTGTCGAATAAAGGTGACTATGCCGTGCAGACGCTTTGCAAAAAATATTTCGATGGGCTGTTTGATATCTGCGTCGGTGCGCGTGAAAACGTTCGCAAAAAACCGTATCCCGATTCCGTGAATGAGGTCATAAAAACGCTTAATGCCGACCGGACGAAAACCGTTTACATAGGTGATTCCGAGGTGGATATTGCTACCGCCGCCAATGCAAACGTGCCGTGCGTTTCGGTGTCGTGGGGGTTCAGGGATATCCTTTGCCTTATAAAAAGCGGTGCGACGGATATCGTGTCGGATATGAATGCTCTGTTTAGTGAGTTGACAAAAGACTGAAAAAGTTTGAAAATAAAAAAGTTTGTCGGGAAAAAAATTAGAATTATTCTAAAAAATTTTCCGAAAACTATTTACAAACCGATTTTGATATGTTATATTTAGCTTACAAAAAAAACAAAGGAGATGTTACTATGGCTGACAATTCAATAAAGAAATGGGTTTGCCCCGTATGCGGTTATGTTCACGAGGGCACCGAACCGCCCGAGAAGTGCCCGCAGTGCGGTGTGCCCGGCGCAAAATTCAAAGAGGTTAAAACGGACACTCTCACTTGGGCTGCAGAGCATGTCGTAGGCGTCGCGAAGGACGCGGACGCAAAGATTATTGAGGGTCTTCGTGCAAACTTTACGGGTGAATGCACCGAAGTCGGCATGTACCTTGCCATGGCAAGAGTTGCCCACAGAGAAGGCTATCCCGAGATAGGCCTTTACTGGGAAAAAGCGGCATTTGAAGAAGCGGAGCACGCGGCAAAGTTCGCGGAACTGCTCGGCGAAGTTGTCACGGACTCCACAAAGAAGAATCTCGAAATGAGAGTTGAAGCCGAAAACGGCGCGACTCTCGGCAAGTTTGAACTTGCGAAACTGGCAAAGGAGCAGGGACTTGACGCCATACATGACACCGTTCATGAGATGGCACGCGACGAAGCGCGTCACGGCAAGGCTCTTGCCGGACTCCTCAAGAGATACTTCGGAGAATAACAAAAGCGCAAATGGGGACTGTAAAAAACTTAGTTTTTTACAGTCCCCATTGTAATGGGATAGAAAAAATGTTCAGAGAGAATCAACCGAGCCTTTAAAGCCGTGTTTACAGCGTTTAAGGCTTGCCCGAAGATGTACAAATGTATTCCGAGGGTGAGGATGGTTCAGAGCAAAAACGCAAAAATCAAACACAAAAACGCCTGATTGCCCATATTTTCTACTTTTTATGACCATTTCTTTTAGACTGCTGTTTGATGCTTCGCTTTTTTTGCGGTCTGAACTTTTTTGCATACCCCTTTTCAGGGTGAACAGTTGCGTTTTTTTACTTGACTGAAATTATGCCGGAAAAAGTAATGACTTATTAAATATATGTGTATCCAAAATCATACGTTATAGTATATTCATATTCTGAACTATATTCAGCATCTGAATCATTGGTATGTAATTTGACCGCTTACTTTTGTGTACCCGTTTTTTTTGTTATATTCATCTTGAAATATTTCTGTTGCGTGACAATTGATGCAAATGTTTCGCACAAAAGTGTGAGTTATCGGTAATTCCTCTGTCTTTGTTTCACCGCAGTCCGAACATTTAAGAGTACGAGTACCGTTTTCAGAACAGGTGGCAGGAACTACATCTGCTTCAACAAAGTTGTGTTTAAGCAACCCAAAGGTTTCTTCTAATCCAACCGCAACACGAAGAATCAAACGCGCATCCGCAACTTCAATTGTTCCATTGAAATCGGCATCTGCTGCTTTTTTTTGCGTTCCCGGACAGAACATCCAATCCTACGGCTGCTCGCTAATCTGGCATCGTCAACACCTATAGTTCCGTCAAAATTAACATCCCCTATTTGAACAGACTGAGCATTTGGTGAAAGCGGAAATACCATAAAAAGTAAATGTCATTTTTACTGTGTCGTTTCTTCGCCGACGCGTCTTTTTTTTGCAGCCTTGCGGTGAAGATGAAAAGCCTTGCGGAGAAAAAGATCACGGACGAGGGGATTGACCCTTCGCCCGTTGTTTTGTTACATTGTCTGAAATTTTGCGGTTAAGTGTTCTCACGCGTTGCTGCACCGAACAATCAAATATGCACTGTCTTTTTTCACAAAAAGAGTAAGTGTGCTGCTGCCTGATTGCAGCGTTTCGGTGTCGGCGTTGTCGGAGTGGCTGATTTTCTCGACCGTGTAGTGAAATACGCACCCGAGCATGTCCGTGAAAATAATCTCTTCGCCGGGGTCAAGACTATCAACAAAATCGAAGTTGTTCTCACTGTATTCCCCGCCGATAATCAGCGTGCCGCTATACACACTGCCTGTGTACCTTGCAGGGCGAAACGAGAAATCGGCGTTGCCCCACGAAGCAGCCACGGGCAGTTTTATATTTCTGTCGGGGAGTTCCAAAAGTCCGACAAAGTCTATGCCGTCAATTTCTATTGCCGCCATTGCCGCGTTTTCACGTTCCTCCGCAATTCCCGCGCTTCGCTCCGGCAGCAGTTTCTCTATTCTTTCCGCTGCTGCAGACGGGTCTATGCTGTTCTTGCTTCTTGCATATAAGCGTATCGAGAATATCACTGCAGCCGTAACAAGCAGCACGATTCCCGCAACCGTCAGCACTGCGCCCGCCGTTTTACTCCGCATCGTTGTTCCTCTTTCTCAGAACCATTATGCCGAGCACGGCAAGTGTTGTTCCCGAAGCGGCAAGGAGCACGATGTAAAGCGTCATGTTTGACGAATTGCCGGTGTTGGGAATAGGTTCGCCGCCGGAGTTGCCGCCGCGTGTGGTGGTATCGGAATCGTCACCGCCGCGTGTGGTTGTATCTGAATCATCACCGCCGCGTGTGGTTGTGTCTGAGTTGTCACCGCCGCGTGTGGTCGTATCTGAATCATTGCCGCCGCGTGTGGTCGTATCTGAATCGTCACCGCCGCGTGTAGTTGTGTCCGAATCATCACCGCCGCGTGTGGTAGTGTCTGAATCATCACCGCCGCGTGTGGTGGTTTCGGTGTCGCCGCCGCTTGTGGTCGTGTCCGAATCATCACCGCCGCGTGTGGTAGTATCGGAATCATCACCGCCGCGTGTGGTCGTATCTGAATCATCACCGCCGCGTGTGGTAGTGTCTGAATCGTCACCGCCGCGTGTGGTAGTGTCTGAATCATCACCGCCGCGTGTAGTTGTGTCTGAGTCGTCACCGCCGCGTGTAGTTGTGTCCGAATCGTCACCGCCGCGTGTAGTTGTGTCCGAATCATCGCCGCCGCGTGTGGTAGTATCGGAATCATCACCGCCGCGTGTGGTAGTGTCTGAATCGTCACCGCCGCGTGTGGTAGTGTCTGAATCATCACCGCCGCGTGTAGTTGTGTCTGAGTCGTCACCGCCGCGTGTAGTTGTGTCCGAATCGTCACCGCCGCGTGTAGTTGTGTCCGAATCATCGCCGCCGCGTGTGGTAGTATCGGAATCATCACCGCCGCGTGTGGTAGTGTCTGAATCGTCACCGCCGCGTGTGGTAGTGTCTGAATCGTCACCGCCGCGTGTGGTTGTATCTGAATCATCACCGCCGCGTGTGGTAGTATCGGAATCGTCACCGCCGCGTGTGGTTGTATCTGAATCATCACCGCCGCGTGTGGTTGTATCTGAATCGTCACCGCCGCGTGTGGTCGTATCTGAATCATCACCGCCGCGTGTGGTAGTGTCGGAATCGTCGCCGCCGCGTGTGGTAGTGTCGGAATCGTCGCCGCCGCGTGTGGTAGTGTCTGAATCGTCGCCGCCGCGTGTGGTAGTATCGGAATCGTCGCCGCCGCGTGTGGTAGTATCGGAATCATCACCGCCGCGTGTAGTTGTGTCTGAGTCATCACCGCCGCGTGTAGTAGTGTCCGAATCATCACCGCCGCGTGTGGTAGTATCTGAATCGTCGCCACCGCGTGTGGTAGTATCGGAATCATCACCGCCGCTTGTGGTGGTTTCCGGTTCGTCATCCGAATCGTCGTTTGTAAAGGTATTTATAACGGTGAAAGTTGTGCCGGTTTTCTGCACATCGACCTTATAACCGTTCGGAACATCCTTCTCTATTACTTCCCATACGCTGCCGTCATCTTCGTCGGTCCACGAACAACTCCAGTCATTAGAGCTGTTGAGTTCTACGGTGCCTTCGTCTTGGAGAACACCGTCTTTGTATATTTCGACAACCACGGAATCGGGACGTTTCTTTGAATTACCCGCATCCCGCCATGTTTTTACGACTTTGTAGGTGATTTCGCCGCCGGTAATCTCCGTGCGGCTTGCTTTCGGTTTTGCGGATACATCGTGAAGTATATTGCCGTCCTCGTCCACGCCGGGGAGAACGACCGTAAACGATTCAAATTCAAGTACCTCGTTGCCGTTTTTGATGCGCAGTGAGCCGACGAGATACATTCCCGTGTCAAGGTTCGTAAATTCTGCTGTCCCGTTTTCATCGGTCGTAAGAGTGCGGTCGGGCGCGATGTTGTCAGCCGTGATATAGGCGCTTAACGTTGTTATCATTGCCTTGCGCTCCGTTTTCGACGCCCTGACGGACACCGTGACGGGATATTTTTTGAATTTTTCCGCAAGCGTGCATTCCCACTCTGCGCTCACGTCGGCAATGCGCCAAAGTTTGATGTCCTGTCCATCGAATATTTCTTCGGCGGACGAATATGTAACCGTCAGCGAGCACTTCGCTGCTTCGGCTGCCTGCGCCGTCGGAGCGGTACGGCTGCATATGACGCCGGTAAACATCATCAATGCGGCAAAAAGCAGGCTGAACCGCAAACAGATTTTTGTTTTCATATCAATTCACCCTCGTCGTTTATGGGAAGTTTCTTTTTGACAGGCTTGAAGAAAACGTACAGCATCAGCACGAATATTATCGGCACGGCAACTATGGGCGTTACGATAAGTCTGTCGATTATGTACGCCTCCGATACCACCTGCATTGTGCGCAGGTCTTCGGATTCTATTCTGTGTCCGCGCACAAGAAGCCTGTGGGTGTTTATGCCGTACGGCGTGCAGGTGACAAGGGTACAAAGTTCCTTGCCGTCCTCAATGAGGAGATCCGATACGTCGTCGGGCAGTACCGTTTTTATCTGGTCAATTTCGTAAATGAAAGTCTTGTCGAGTACCGTTATGCGGAAGACGTCGCCCACCTCGAGTTTGTCAAGGTCGGAAAAAAGTTTCGCCGACGGCAGTCCCCTGTGCGCCGAGAGGGCGCAGTGTGTGCTTTCTCCCGCCACGGGCAGACTGCTTCCCTCGATGTGACCGCATGCGCTGTTGAGTACGGAGGAGCCAGTGCCGTGGTAGATGGGCAGTTTCACCTGGATTTTGTCGATGTCGATATAGCCGATGATTCCGTCGTTGTTTATGTTCAGACAGTCGTTGTATCCGTCCACGCCGGCATATTCCGACAGCGGAAAGTTCAGCTTCGCAAGCCTTGTGTTGTAGTCCTCCGCTTTCTCGAATACGGCTGAATAATCCTTCGGCGTCAGGCTCTTTACTATGGTGTCGTAGTCCACAACCGCTTTGGATTGCGTTTTTGAATTCCAGTAACTGCTTATTGACGGATAGAGCAGGACGCTGAGACCGATAAAAAACACGCCGAGCAGTATCAGTGTAATAACTTTGCGCTTTTTCACGGTTTCATCTCCTTAGGGGTTGACCCTTCCCGTCAGCTCAGTCTTTCTTGTTTCCAAAGCGCACGGAACCGAACACGTCTCGACAATTTTTAAATACTTCTCTATATGACATTAAATAAAACAACCAATTTCATTTAAGGTAATCGAGAGTGTTCGGTTCCGTCCGCCTTGGAGCCAAGGGTCAGAGCCGAAGCTCCGACCCATTGGGAAAAAATTCCGATTATACGGTTTCTTTGCTCATTCTCTTGTTGGTAACAAGGAAGATACCTGCGCCGAGAACCGCAAACATACCGATAACTACGAAGATCATCGTGCCGATACCGCCGGTTTCGGGAAGGATTGCGCCGGTGGAGTTGCCAACGCTCGCTGTGAGAGAAAGTTTATTTGCGTCAAGAGCTTTCGTGTCACCGTTTACCGTAGCGGTCTTTTCTACACCGTTATCGGTATTATTTACTGTTATAACTATGGCAATATCAGCTGCAAGCGGATTGTAGCCGGCGGGAGCTTCTGTTTCCTCGAGAGCGTATGTGCCAGCCTCAATACCGTTGAAAGCAGCTGTGCCCGCGTCAGTCGTTACAACTTCCGTAGCATCGTCTTTTGCGTCAACCCACGAAACAGTCTTTGCTGTTTCATCGTACTTGTAGTACTTGCCTTCGTTATTTTTAAGCACGAATTTCGCACCGGCAAGTTTTACGCTTGTATCGTCCGATCTATATTTGTCGATGTCAATGTTGAAGCTGTAAACATCAACAACTTCGTCATCCGTTTTTTTTGTTGTGTTCTTGTTGGTCGGATCGGCGCTGTACTCAAGATTTGCCCTGTTGGTTTCGCTGCTTCTTGTGATGGCATTTTCGTTTACCGTAGCACTGTAGGTGATAACGATCGCAGCACCTATTTTATCCTGATAATCCTTAACATCAATTGTTGCGGAGAAACCATCTCCTGCAGCATTTCTTTTCACTTTTGCATCTGCTGTTATATCTTCGCCGCCGAGTGTAACCTTGACGTCATCATTAAAAGTAAGACCTCTGGTCATTGTATCCGTTATGACGTAATCATATACCGTGTAACCGGTTGTCGAGGGAACTTCGCCTGTAATTGTGAAGTTGAGAACCTGACCGACTTCGACCGTGCCGTCTGCATCGTCGACTGTCTTCTTGATTTCGGGTTCCTTGTTCTTGTCGTAGATAGTAACGTTCTTAACGGTTACAAGGTCGCATACCGAACCGCTGTTGCTGGATACGAAATAGTAACCGAGATCAAGACCTTCAGCCTTAACCGTTCCGTCAGCCTGAGCAGTCAAAGCAGTTCCTGTGCCGAAAATGTCAGCGTTAGTATCATACTTCTCTCTCAGGAATTTTGCGAAAACCGCAGCGGAGAATTTGTTGCTGTCAATGGCAACGGTGTATGAACCCTTGCTGTTTGCGGTAAGTGTAAGTCCGTTTGTCAGATCAGCTGCATAACTCACAACTGCTTCGTATGCGGGGTTTGTGTCCTTTATCGTGTAGGAGTAGTTGCCGTCTTTGTCGGCCTGATCATCGGTGTCATTGTATGTAGCGTCAAAAATTTTGTATGCGGTGTAAGTCTTTTCATTAACGGGGTTTGCAACGGTGATGCTGCCCGTAGCCGCCGCAAATGCGGTAAGACCGAGAGCGAATACCATTGCCAGGGTGAGTAAAACTGCAAGGGTTTTTTTGGTGGTTTTCATTGTGCATTTCCTTTCTTTTCTGGTTCTTTTTCTGTTTATTTATCGGGGTATGGTTCCTACGACGCACGTACAGTATTTCGCATTTGCAGGAGAGGCAATAAAACTATTCACCCTCCTTTCCGTACTTGCGCCTCAAAAGATATCCCGTCACAACGGCAGCCAGCATAATGCCGAGTCCGCCGTAGATGAAGATGTGAGTGCCGATGCCGCCGGTTTCGGGCAGAATAACGCTCGAAGTGTTATATACCGTTATGTCGGCGTCGTCGTACAGTGTAAAGGTATATCTGCTGCTGCCCGAAAGAATTTTTCCCGTGGAAGTGTCTTTCATCGAAACAGCATAACCGTCCGTGGATTTTTCGAATATCGTAACCGAAGTGCCTTTTTTGATTCCGGTTATTTCATATTCGCCGTTGTGCTGCAGAGTAAAGTTTTTCGTCTGTTCAGTACCGCTTGCATCCGTGTACGTTACTCTGAAACCGAAATCGCCGTCCGTATCCGAAGAGTTAACGACTTTTTTCAATTTCAGCGTACGTCCCAGATCGGCGTAGTTGTTTGTAAATTCCCATGATGTGTCCGTGCTGCTCGTCAGCTGCACCGCCGAGGTGGGGGTAACCGTTTGCGTCAAAGTGTAGCCGTTCATTTCCGCGTTGCTTTCGACTATCTGATAATAGAAGTTCGTTGTATAGTTTTTCATTGATATCCTTATCGATATCGTCCACGAGCCGTCGTCGTTTTTCACCCAGTTGCCGATATCGGAGGCTTTGTAGGTCGCTTGCGTCGTCATCCCGGTTGAAGAATATCTGCTGCTCGACCGCTGAAGCTCAAATGTCAGCTTGTCCGCAAGGGTTTGAAGTTCGGCCTCCGACAAATCACCCGTCACCGTCTTTTTCAGTTCGAAATACGGCTTTGTGGATGTCGCCGGCGCTATCTTCTGGCTGAACCAAACGTTGTCGATGTGGTTGCCTATCGTTGCGCTGCTTCCGGAGTTGGCTACCGCAACGAAGAAGAATCGCGTCTGATACTGACCTTCCGGTACGGTGTACGTTCCGGAGTGGGTTGTCCATGAACCTGTTCCCGCCGTAAGGTTTGTAATGACGGTTGCACCGTATGTGTCGGGATTGTTTACGACGCTCATTATACCGCTGTAGTCAGTTATGTTATTCGCCGTATCTTCGGGCATCATGACAACCGCCATCGTGTCCGTGCCGGCTCTTCCGTTATGGTCGACCGACCAATTCATAGTCACTCCCGGAATGGTTGCCACAGTCTGGTAAAGCGCACCCCATGCACCTGCGTTTATCTCCGCGTACTGTTTGCCGTCGGATGCTGTTCCCTGATTGTGGTATTTGGTGGCATTGGTTTTGTTTGTTCCGGTTGTGGTATCTACCATTTCGACGTAGTGCACTCCGTCATTCGTGCTTGTCGAGCCGCTCGGATATGTTCCCTGACCGCCTTCTTCGTTTGCCGCCGTGGTTTTCCAGTAAAGGCCTTCGGTGCCCTCGGGGACGAATTCCTGAAATCCGTAGCTTGCCAGATCGGGCGTTTCGAAGCTGCCGTTCAAAACCGATGCCTGATGCGTTGTGTTTTCTATCTCTGCCGATATTTCGTCGTATTCCACGCCGTCTACCATCAGCGTCGCCTTGTACTTCACCGACTTTTGCGTGTCCGTAATTGTGCCGCCTTCAAGTGCGAGGAACAGCGATGTCGTATCGTCGCTTATGTTGGGCACTGACGAGCCGCCCACCGAATATACTTTTTGTGCCACGGCGGTATATGTACTGCCGCCGTCGGTGCTCTTGTACCACAAAAACTGCACGTCCTTGTCCGCAAGAGCTTCGCTGCCCGAAGTTATACTCACTACGTAGTTGCCGGAGTTTGCCACGTCGTCGGTCAGGGTAATTGCAACGTCGGTATTACCTACGGACGCGGCGTTTATGTTCGCCGCCGCATCAACCGCGTTTGCATCGACCGCCGCCGCGTCAACCGCGTTTGCATCGACAACAGCCGCGTTAATCACAGCATCTTTGCCTGCCGTCGTTTCATCTGCGGACGTTTCGCCCGCCGTCGTTTCTGACGCTGTTGTTGCAGTTGTTGTATTCGATGAATTTTCTTTTTCGGTCGTTTCGCTTACCGATGCCGTTTCGACTGTCGATGCCGTTTCGCTTGCCGAGGTTTCTTTATCTGTCGTTTCCGCCGCCGTCACGTTCGCCGCCGTTTCCGACGCAGTTGTATCGGCTGAAGATATTTCGTCTGCGGATGTTTCCGTTTCGGTTGACTGCGTTCCGGATGTCGTTTCGCTGTCGGGAGCGATAAAGCACTCCTCGGTGTGTTTATGCGCCGTCAGCGTGCATGTAAGTCCCTGCGGCTCTACTGCCGGAATAACGGAGATGCACTCGTCCGTGTGCTGATGCATGACAGGTGTCAGCATAGTGCACACAAGTCTGCCGTTTTCGTAACATTCATCGGAATGCGTGTGCTCCGTTTGCTCCGGCAGCGAACACATCAATTCGCCGCTGTCGTTAAAGCAAAACGTGTCGTGCGTATGGACGATATACTCACCCTCGCCGAGTTCCCCCGCAACGGTGCAGGTTATTTCTTTGTGCTCGGGGACGCCCGGTGTTTCGTAACAATCGTCCGAGTGAATGTGTTCTTCCTGTCCGCAGTAGGTGTCCGGCGTCGATTCGAGAGTAATCGCCGGCAGTATCATTGCGTAGGTTGTCACAAACACGACAATGCACACGGGAATGGAAAGTATCCGATACCAGATACGTTTTCTGCGGTGCTTCGTATTAAGTTTTTCAGTCTGAATGCGAAGATCCTTATCCATCTGAAAAAGCCTCTTTTTTTGGAAAAATATCTCTTATATGTTTCGGTTTTTTTCTGTCAGTTTACCTTGCCGATGCGTTTTATCGGCCATACTCTGAAGAGTATTTTGCCGACTGATTCCTCTTTGTCCACGCATCCTATCAGTGAATTTCTCGAGTCGACGCTGCTTTCTCTGTGGTCGCCGAGAACAAAATATGAATTTTCGGGTACGGTGTACGGGTATTCGAGATCCGACGAGCCGTAGGACTTTTCGGTGAGGTACGGTTCGTCCAGCAGGACATTGTTTACGTACACGCCGCCGTTTTCGTCAATGACGATTATGTCGCCCGGCAAGCCTATCACGCGTTTAACCAGAACGCGGTTGTTGTAGTAGAACGCTATGATGTCGCCTGTTTTGAACTCTTTCGTTTTGACGGAAAATACTATTTCACCTTCCGTAAGATTCGGGCTCATCGAAGTGCCGTATATCTCAAGCACCGGCAGCAGCAGCGTTGCGATAAGCACGCTTACCGCCGCGACAATTACGAGCGTGTATATCGTGCTGCGCAGCAGTTTGCGGTAGCGGTGTTGATAGTTTTCACGTTTAAGTTCGTTGCTCAGTTCGTCTACGGTGGGCAAGGCGATTTCTTTTTGCTTTTTCTTCGGTTTCACTTGTCCCTGCCTCCCGTAAAAAAGTTTTTCCGAGATTCGTTACTTTTTCAAATTCGATTCGATAAAGCTGCCGAATTTCGAATATATCGTTTTAACGCGCTCTTTCGCTTCTTTCTCTGCGTTTGCGATTATGAAGCGTCCCTGCGCCTTTGCCATCCTCAGTATATTGTCGGCTTTCTCCTGTGCGTCGGCAACGATTTTTTCCGTTTGAGATTCCTGACTGCGCAGACTGTACAAATACTGCTGCGCCGCCTTGTCCGCATTTTCGAAAATGTCGTTCAGCTTAAGCGCCGCTTCGGCAACCGAGCCGGAGCTTGATATGGCTATCTCACGTTTTTTTAACTCCTCTTTCGCTTTTTCCAGTTCCTCTTCCGTTCGTTTGAGTTTTTTGCCCTGCGCTATAAGCATTTCGAGCAGCTCTGCGCGGCTCAGCTTTTTCATTTCTTTTTCTGTCATTTCGCCGCCGCCTTTCGATTGTCTTTCCTGCCGGTTTTCTGCTGCAGGGGCAAACGGTAATATACACCAGTTTTGGTTTTTCTGCTTCGGATTCGCTGCTCCCGAACCATGCCTGTTTACGGTTTACCGATTTACGGACTGCGCCCGGCAGACGGCTGTTTTGCGAATTCGGTGCAGTTTTTCCACTACTTTTTATTATGCATCCATTTTTTTTTTTTCAATATACAGTTGCGTCGGCAAATGTATAAAAAATTGTAACCATTACGCGTCGAATGTTGTTTTGTATATTTTAACGTTTTTGCGCTTGGTTTTTTTGTGAAACATGAACAAGACGCCAAAAATGGCGAACAAGAGGTTTTTTGCACGCAGAAGGTGCAAAAAACCTCTTGTTTCGGCTGCACCGTTCGTTTTGTGAAGAGGATTCCCGACTTGCACGTTAACGGGTTATTACTCCGAGGAGAACGTATCTTGCGTTTCTGAACTCGTAACTGCATGTCGATAAAGTCAAAATCCTGTCCGACGCGGACGGAATTATTCCGCTCTCGAAAGTTGATTTTTCAACGGCTTCGTTTATCCATTCCTCAAAGTCCTCATCGGATTCAAAGTCGGTTTTCCACGCGCCGCTGTTCACGCTTGCGACGTATCCGGCGAAAAATTCTATCTTGTAATCGCCCTGCGGCGTAAACAGATAACCCGACGGATGGCTGTCGTAAAAATCCTGCTTTTTGTATTTCATAAGGTCCGTAAACATGCCGTGGGTGCGCATGTTATGACCGTAGATTATGCTGTGTCTGCCGGTCATGTCGGCGTTTGTCCTGTAATCGAAAAAAATGCTTCCGCAGATGTTCCACGTGCCGTCGATTAGGCGGCGAAGGTAGTAGTTGTTGTCTTCACCCTGCAAAACGGGATAGTTTATTTCGGTGTCTTCAATTCGAATCCATGCCGTGCAGTCGGGATTTATTTTTTTCAGTGAATCAAAGTCGATTGCCGACAGTTTCGCTTCTTTTTCGCCGTTCGATTGAACATTGGACTGCGCGTCGGAGTTTGCAGCCGACGTTTCCGCGTATGCCGCCATTTTTGCCATTTCTTTGTAAATATTGTCGCTTCGCCGATATTCCGCAAGAATACTGTTTATCTTTACGGCGGAAAATATGCACGTTGCAAGCGCAACCGCTGCAATTGCAGCGAGGATTATTTTTTTTGCCATTTGACGGTACAAAATCCTCCCGTTTTGATGTGCACTATGCCGCGGTTTAACGAACAGTAACGAGCATTTTTGTCGGCTGTAATACAATTTTTTTTCGCGGCGAATGCATTATACCTATTTTACAATAAGTTTATGGTTTTGTCAATGAAAAACGGTGAAAAGGTACAAAAAGTCAACCGAGGAAAGCGTTTCATAAAAAATTTTTTTACAAGGTTGAAAAAATGCAGTCCGTAATGTAAAATATACCGTAACGGGAATGACCGTGGACGGACGGCGCGGATGCCGAAAAAGCACCGTGCCGAAAAAATCTTCGTGCAATACTGCAAATTTCGTGCAATACTGTAAATGCGGAACAAAATTGTTTTTTATCCGAAAATTTAATTGAAGATTAAAGAAACGGGTGTATAATTAAAGATTATCCGAGGAATTATTGTTTTTTTTCGAAAGGACATTGTAATGAAACGCAAAACGACAGCTTTTTATACTTTAATTGTCATATCGGTACTGGTATTTTCCGCATGTTCCGTTTTTGGCGGGATAAATGACGAAACGATTGCTCCTCTAACGGAACCGACCGTGAAAAACACTTCGGCAACTGGAGAAACGACGGAAGAAACAACGGAAGAAGAAACCGACGAAATAAAAACAACCGAATCGACAACGGCAAAAGAAACGGTTCAAGAAACGACGCAGCGTGCGGTGTCATCCGGCGTTGTCGTTGACAAGGGGACGACGTCAAAAGGATACAAAATAACGGAAAAAGACGGCATAACGTATATCGACGGCATTATGGTCGTAAACAAGACGTATTCCGTTCCGGCGAGCTACAATCCCGGCGAGCTTGCATCCGACTGCATGGCGGCGTTTAACGAGATGCAGCAGTCGGCTGCTGAGGACGGGTGCGAACTTTATATAAGCTCCGGCTTCCGCTCCTATTCGCTGCAAAAGAGCCTCTATGAACGCTACTGCGCGCGCGACGGCAGAGCCGCCGCCGACAGATATTCCGCACGGCCGGGAAATTCTGAGCACCAGACGGGTTACGCCATCGATTTGAATACCATAACATATTCGTTCGCCAATACCGCCGAGGGTAAGTGGGTCGCCGCAAACTGCTACAAGTACGGCTTTATACTCCGCTATCCCGAAGACAAGGAATCCGAAACGGGATACAGGTACGAGCCGTGGCACATAAGATACGTCGGTATATCGCTTGCTACCGATATATATAACAGCGGACTGTGTCTTGAAGAGTATTTCGGTATAACTTCCAGCTACGATTAAAACGCCGAGCGGGCGTGTGAAGCTCGAAAAACGTAAGTTTTGTCTTTGCTTTCCCTTTGTTTACGGAATGCGTCGACGCAAAAGTCCGTTTATTCCCGGTTTTTGTCTTTTATCGGTACGGCAACGGTGAGCGCGTCTACATTGTCCGCGCCGAAGATGAGCAGTGTTTTTGCCGCTTCGTTCATCGTCGAGTGCGTTGTCATGATGTCGTCCACGAGAATTATTTTTGTATTTTCGACCGCGTCGACGTATTTTGTTCGGACTTCAAACGTTCCCGCCACGTTGCCCGACCGCTCCAGTATATTGAGGTTGTGTTGTGACGGCGTGTGTGTTATCTTTTTGAGAGCTTTAAGGTACGGAATGCCGCTGATTTTCGAAAACTCGCGCGCAATCAGATCCGTCTGGTTGAATCCGCGCCGAAATTTTTTCAGTAGGTGCATCGGAATCGGGACAACGAAATCCGCACCCGTCAGAATGCCGCTTTCGGCTGACGCCTTGTACATCTGTTCGGCGAAGAGCCGCCCGTAAAAAATATCGCCGTTGAATTTGAATTGCTGGATGGTGTATTTTACCCGTCCCGTGTAGAAAAACGCAAACACCGCCTTGTTGAAGAAACTGTTGCTTTCGCATACGCAGCTGCGGCGTATCTGACCGCAGCTTTTGCAGTATCCGTGCTCGTATGCAAAGTGCGCACGGTTATTTTCGCAGTGCTTGCACAGTTCTTCGTCCGCGCAAATTATCGCGCCGCATCCGCAGCATCTTTTCGGGAAGAATACCGCCGCCAGTTTATCCGCCGGTTTCATCACAACACACCGAGCTTTTTCAGCTCGTTATTCACCCGCGCGACGGGAAAACCCATCACATTGTAAAAGTCACCGTTTATGCCCTTAACGAGCAGTGCGCCTTTGCCCTGAATACCGTAAGCGCCCGCCTTGTCAAACGGTTCGCCGGTTGCAATGTAATTTTCAATGTCATCCTCCGTCAAGTCGTTAAATTCGACCTGCGTCCTGTCTGCAAACGAGATTGCGCCGTTCGGCGCATGGATGCTCACGCCCGTGCAGACCGTATGTGTCTTTCCTGAGAGGTGACGCAGCATTGCGCGTGCATCGTCCGCGTTTTTCGGCTTGCCGAGCATCTCCCCGTCAATAAACACCGCAGTATCCGCCGAAATTACCGTATCGCCCTCGCCGCACAGCGGGATTACGGCGAGCCCTTTTTGCTCCGCAAGCGAAATTACCGTTTTATCGGGCGGCTGTGTGAAGTCCGTTTTTTCTTCCGTGTCCGATATCTTAACGGAAAACGAATCCGTTATCAAATTCATGAGTTCGCGCCTGCGCGGCGAACCCGATGCAAGAATTATCGCCATGTCTTTCTCTCTCCGTTCGTTGTCGTATGCGAAAATTATACTATCTTCGGAGAAGTCTTTCAAGCCGTATCGCGGTGTATTTTCATAATGTTTTTACCGAACCGCACGGAAAATGCGGATTTTTTTACAAAAAAACTTAACGAAAAAGGGAAAAACACTTGCATTGCGAATGAAAGTGTGTTATAGTCGAGCTATAATGTATTGACATTGAGTGGGGCGACCCGCTCTTTTGTTTTGATTGAGCCGATGTTTTACCGCGTTGTCTTCGGGAATGCGTCGGTGACGGTAAAAAAACGGAGGCGATGCACTTGGCTGAAAAGAAAAAAGGCGGCAATGTCGTAAATTCCGTGTGGGAGCTTGCCGAACCTGCGGTTAATTCTCTCGGACTTACGCTCTGGGACGTTCGTTATCAGAAAGAGGGCGCGACGCGCTATCTGAGGATAATAATCGACAAGGAGGGCGGTGTCGGTATCGACGACTGCGTGGCGGTTAACGATGCGCTTGACGCGCCGCTTGACGAGCTTGATCCGATAAGCGAACCGTACAACCTGCAAGTCTGTTCGGCGGGAATCGAGCGCGAACTCACACGCGGCTTTCATTTTGAAAAGTACATCGGTTCAAAAATAATCCTGAAGCTGCGCAGCGGCTATAACGGCGCGAAGCTGCACAAAGCGATCCTGTCGGGATACGAGGACGGTGCAGTGACCGTTTTGTTCTCCGACGGCGACGTTCACACGTTTTTGAAAAACGAGATTACGAGCGTTAAACTCGACGATTTCGACGGCATATACAATTAACCGGAAGGAATGATTGAAAAAATGAATAACGAACTGCACAATGCCATAGTGCTCTTTCAGAAAGAAAGAGGAATTGCGGCCGATGTGTTATGTGAAAAAATATGTCTTGCGGTGTCCACCGCCGCAAAGAAGGAATTCGGGATCAAGGACGGCGATATAATCTGCACAATGGATCCCGCGACGTACGACATTTCCATTTTTAACCGCAAAACCGTAACGGACGACGTGCTCGACCCCGATACGGAAATAACAGTTGAAGAGGCGCAGAAATACAAACAGGGCGCCGCGGAAGGCGATGTTGTCGATGTTCCGCTCCGTTTGGAAAACCTCGGCAGAATAGCCGCGCAAAGCGTAAAACACACTATCCGCCAGAACGTGAGAAATTACGAACACGACAGAGAATATCAAGAACTTCAGAGTAAGAAGAACGAAATCGTAACGGCGAAAGTGCTGTCCGTCAATCCCGCTACCGGCGACGCGACTGTAGAGATAGCAAAAACCGAAGCTCTTCTCCCGAGAAAAGAGCAGATGCCGGGCGAAACGCTCAATGTCGGCGACTTTATTAAAATTTACGTTGTCGACGTTCTCGAAACGGCAAAAGGTCCCAAGGTGCTGCTCTCGAGAATAAACACCGGACTTGTAAGACGTCTGTTTGAGCAGGAAGTGCCCGAAATATACGACGGCACGGTGATGATCAGATCCATCGCACGAGAGGCGGGTTCGAGAACGAAAATTGCCGTTTACAGCAAAGACGCCGATATTGATGCCGTCGGTTCGTGCATCGGTGCACGCGGCGCACGCGTTAATGCGATAGTCGATATGCTCGGCGGCGAAAAGGTAGATATTATAAAGTATTCAGAGGACCCGGCGGAATTTATCGGCGGTGCACTTGCACCTGCCGAAATAGTCGAGGTTGAAATTCCCGACCCCGAAGAGAAAAGCTGCCGCGTGACCGTACCGGAAGATCAGCTTTCGCTCGCAATAGGAAACAAAGGTCAAAATGCCCGCCTTGCCGCACGTCTTACGGGTTGGAAGATAGACATCAAACCTTTTTACGGCGATGCAAGACCGATGATTCGTCTTTGATAACGGTGGACAGCGATGCAGCAGAAAAAAACACCGATGAGAAAATGCACCGGCTGCGGTGAGATGAAGCCGAAAAAAGAGCTTGTGCGTATAGTAAAAAGTCCCGAGGGCGACATCAGCGTCGACCTTACGGGGAAAAAATCCGGCAGAGGCGCGTATGTATGCAGAAATGCCGAATGCCTTGTGAAAGCCAAAAAAGGCAGCAGGCTCGAAAAAGCGTTTGAGTGCAAAGTTCCGCCAGAAGTTTACGACAGGCTTTGCGGGGAGATCGCCGATGAATAAAACACTGTCTTTTATGGGTTTGGCAAGAAAAGCGGGAAAACTCGGCGTCGGACATGATGTTGTGTTCGCCGCGGTAAGAAACAAAACCGCGAAAGCGGTGGTGCTTACTTCGGATGCTTCGCCGCGTCATGTGCGTGAACTGGAGGCAGCCGGTTTTTCGGGATGCGTTATCAAAATTGAAGCCGATATGAGCGAAGCGGAAAACGTGCTCGGCAAGCGGTGCTGCATTTTTTCTGTAAATGACAGCGGTTTTGCGGAGGCGATCGAAAAGACCCTTTAACTACGAGGAGGATTCGGAATGGTAGTAAAATACAAAATTCATGAGTTGGCCAAAGATTTCAAGATAAAAAGCAACATTGTTACCGACTTTTTTAAGTCGCGCGGCGATGAAACGAAAAAATCGCAGACGGTGCTTACAACGGATGAGCTTGATTTGATTTTCGATCATCTCACCCGGATAAAATCCGTTGACAGTTTCGACGGCTATTTTGCGATGCAAAGACCCGAAGAAACGAAAGAGGAAGAAACGGTGAAAAAGGAGAAATCTCCGGATAACGCCGAATCCGCAAAAACGGAAAAGCCGACGTCCGCAAAACCCGAAGCGGCGAAGAAGACAGACGGCAAGCCGGCAAGAACCGAACAAAACGGCGCAAAGTTCACTGAAAAGGACTCAAAAGCATCGGGGAAGAGCGCAAAAACACCCGACAAGAGCGCAAGAACACCCGAAAAAACTCCGAAACAGGCTGTTGCATCTTCTTCTTCGAAGAGCAACGACAAGCCTTTCAAGAAAAGCGAAAATAAAAAAACCGACCAGACTTTTGTCCAGTCGAGAACGAAAGGCGAAAGAAAGACCGTCAACACGCGCAACGAGGACATAGAGCTTGACAAATACAACGAGCGTTACGAGAACGTGTCCGGCACGGCGGTGTCGGAACGCGTAAACGACGGTTCACGCAAACAGAAGATAAAGCAGAAATCGCAGCAGTACAACAAAAAGCAGGGTACACGCGCCCGCCGCAAAGAAACGGACAACGAGCGTCTTGCCAGAATCAAGGCGGAACGCGCAAGCAGAAAGATAGTTGTAACGGTAGGCGAAACGATAACGGTAGGCGAACTTGCAAGCCAGCTTAAAATGACGGCTGCCGAAGTTATAAAAAAACTTTTTGCCTACGGTATTATGGCAGGTATCAACGAAACGATAGATTTTGATACCGCGGAGATAGTCGCGACCGAGCTTGGCGCAAAAGTTGAGCGTGAAGTGGTGGTAACGATTGAAGACAGAATCATCGATACTACCGAAGACAGCGAGGAAAATCTCATTCCGCGCAGTCCCGTCGTGTGCGTTATGGGTCACGTCGACCACGGTAAGACATCTCTCCTTGACGCTATCCGTCATACGAGCGTCACTTCCACCGAGTCGGGCGGCATCACGCAGCACATAGGTGCTTACAGAGTGGATCTCGACGGTCAGGAGATAACTTTCCTTGACACTCCCGGTCACGCGGCGTTTACGGAAATGCGTGCGCGAGGTGCAAAAGCGACGGATATCGCGGTTCTTGTCGTTGCAGCCGACGACGGCATCATGCCGCAGACGATAGAAGCAATCAACCACGCAAAAGCCGCAGAAATTACAATAATTGTTGCGATAAACAAAATGGATAAACCCGGTGCGCAGCCGGACAGAGTTATGCAGCAGCTCACGGAGTACGGTCTTGTACCGGAAGAATGGGGCGGCGATACGATTTGCGTTCCCGTTTCCGCGAAAACGCACGACGGTATAGACAAACTTCTCGAAGCAATACTTCTCGTTTCCGAAATGAAAGAGCTCAAGGCGAATCCGAACCGCGCGGCAAAGGGCGTTGTCATCGAAGCACGTCTTGACAAGGGTAAAGGCCCCGTTGCGACGCTTCTTGTTCAAAACGGCACTCTCAGGAGTGGCGATATCGTTGTTGCCGGTACCGCAGTCGGACGCATCAGAGTTATGACCGACTACAAGGGCAGACGCGTAAAGGAAGCCGGTCCTTCCGTTCCCGTTGAGGTTATGGGACTCGGCGAAGTTCCGGGCGCGGGCGACATTTTCGATGCCGTCAGCGACGAAAAACTCGCGAGAGAGCTTGTTGAACAGAGAAAACAAAAAATCAAAGAGGAACAGTTCAGCGCGTATCACCGCGTTACTCTCGACACGCTGTTCTCCACGTTGGAGGAAGGCGAACTCAAAGAACTTAACATTGTCGTAAAAGCCGACGTTCAAGGTTCTGTCGAAGCACTTACGCAGAATCTCGAAAAACTCTCAAACGACGAAGTCCGAGTCCGTGTTATTCACGGCGGCGTCGGCGCAATAGCCGACTCCGACATAATGCTTGCGGCTGCGTCAAACGCCATCGTTGTCGGATTCCACGTACGTCCCGACGCGACGGCGCAGGCTCATGCGGAGCGCGACAAGATAGAAATGCGCATGTACTCAGTCATATACGACTGCATTGAAGATGTTCAGGCTGCCATCAAGGGCATGCTTGCACCGAAATTCAGAGATGTGGAGCTTGGAAAAGCCGAGGTCAGACGCGTATTCAAACTCTCGAGCGCGGGCACTATCGCGGGTTCGTATGTCCTCTCGGGCAAGGTCGCGAGAAACTGCAAGATAAGAGTAGTCAGGGACGGCATTGTCATCGCCGACGATTCCATTGCGTCGCTCAAGCGTGAAAAGGACGATGCAAAAGAGGTCATGAGCGGTTACGAATGCGGTATCGGACTTGAAAAATACAATGACATTAAAGAGGGCGATATCCTCGAAGCGTACCTTGTTGAGGAGTACCGCGACGCGTGATAAGCCTGGAAAGGAACTGTTCCGCATCGTGTTTTTGCGGCGCGGAACGGGTGCAGTTACATGGGTTATAAATCAGACCGCACTGCGGAAGACATAAAAAGAGAGCTTACGGTTCTTGTCAGAGAACTGAAAGACCCTCGCGTGAATGCCGAAGTTCTTACGGTCGTGAGAGCGGAAGTTGCACACGATTTGTCGTTTTGCAAGGCATATGTCAGCTCGCTTGAGGGTATAGAGTCCGCAAAAGCGGTGTGCAAGATTCTCAACGGCAGCGCAAAAGGCTACATCCGCCGCGAACTCGGCGGCAGACTCGGACTTCGAAAGACACCCGACCTGAAATTCGTAGCCGACGATTCTATAGAAAAGGGTATCGAGATGTTCAAAAAACTCTACGATGCCGAGAAAAGAGAAGATAAATGAACGTAACACATAACGAGGCATGGAAAATACTCAACGATAACGATGATTTTCTTCTGCTTACTCACCGTGCCCCGGACGGCGACGCCGTCGGCAGCCTCTGTGCACTTTACAGGGTGCTTGTTTCTCTCGGCAAAAACGTCGGTTTTATTCTCGACGCGGTGTCGCGTGAACTTTTATTCCTTACGGAGGGACTCGAACAGAACAAATTTGAGCCGAAGTGTATCGTTACCGTTGACGTGGGCGACAAAAAGCTCCTCGGTACTGCGCTTGAAGCCGAATACGGCGACAGGGTGCTGCTCAATATTGACCACCATGCCACAAATGTACTTTTTGCCGAGAATACTCTTCTCGATGCAGACGCGGCGGCGGCGAGTGAAGTGCTGTTCGATATGTTTACCGGCAACGGCGTTGAATTGACTAAAGATATCGCTATGCCGCTTTATGTCGGTATGTCTACCGACACGGGTTGTTTCCGTTACGGCAACACAACGGCAAAGACAATGCGTGCCGCTGCAGCACTGATGGATACGGGTATTGATGCCGCAGCCGTGAATACCGATATTTTTGACACGAAAACTAAAGAGTATTTCGCGCTGGAAACAATGGCTATGAACTCGATAAAAATGTATTTTGACGGCAAGTGCGCTCTTTTGATGCTGACAAAAGACATGTACCGCCGTGCAAATATCGCCGAAAACGAAACGCAGGGCATAAATGCGCTGCCCCGTCAGATTGCCGGTGTTCTTGTCGGTATAACGATAAAAGAGCGCGAAAGCGGCAGCTACCGTATTTCGGTGCGCACGCGTGAACCTGTGGACGCGTCGGAAATATGCGCGATTCTTGGCGGCGGCGGACACAGACAGGCTGCGGGATGTGAACTTACCGCAAATCCACGCACCGTTATTTCCACGATACTTAGATATACGGAGGAAGCTCTCAGGGAGCAGGGATTTATTCAATGAACGGTTTTGTCATTCTCGACAAAAGCGAGGGCATGACCTCGTTCAAGGCATCGTCGTTTCTTCGCAGAATCTACGGTGAGAAAAAGACCGGGCATACCGGTACGCTCGACCCTATGGCAACCGGGGTTTTGCCCGTCGCGCTCGGACGCGCCACAAGATTCATAGATTTTCTGCCGGTTACCGACAAGGGATATATCGCACGGTTTCGCTTCGGTATAACCACCGACACGCTCGACATAACGGGCAATGTCTTGTCCGAAACGCAGGCGCATGTCACGCTCGATGAACTGAATGCGGTTCTTCCGCGTTTTCGCGGCGAAATCATGCAGACTCCACCTATGTTTTCCGCGATTTCCATTGACGGGAAAAGGCTCTACGAGCTTGCCCGCAGGGGAGTCGAAGTCGAGCGCGAACAACGTGCCGTTACGGTTTATAGTCTTGAAGCGGCAAAGTGTGCAAGCGATGAGTTTTTGTTGCACATTATGTGCTCAAAGGGCACATATGTTCGTTCTCTGATTGACGATATCGGCAAGATTTTTGATGTCGGTGCGTGTATGACCGCGCTGCGGCGAACGTATTCCAACGGTTTTTCGCTTAAGGATGCGCACACCGAGGACGACCTGAAAAGTATTGCGCCCGACGGTGTTCTGCCGGTTGATTTTCCGTTTGAATGTTTTGATTCCGTTACGCTTTCAAGCGCACAGACCGTGCGTTTTCAAAACGGCGGCGAATTGTTTTCGTCGCGGCTCAACAAGAGTGTCGCGCCCGCGATGTACAGAGTTTATTCCAATGATAATGTTTTTCTCGGGTTGGGCGAAATAACGGAGAATGCTCCCGATATTATGAGAGTGCGCAGGGTTATTTAGTAATGAATTTTGATACAACCGAAAAGAAAAGAGCCGTTGCGCTCGGATATTTTGACGGACTCCATACAGGACATGCAAGAGTACTGGGCAATACGCTCGGTGCGGCGGAGCGCGGACTTACTTCGTCCGTCATGTTGTTCGATGTGCCGCCCGCAGAGGCGGTTACGGGCAGAAAAACGGTGCGCCTGCTGATCGATGATGAACGCGACGGCGTGCTGAGGCAGTCCGGATTCGAGCTGCTGCATGTGTCCTTTGACGAGCTGCGCGACATGTCACCGCGTGAATTTGTTGAAAACATACTTTTACGACGTTTTAACGCCGGAGAGGTTTTTTGTGGTTTTAATTATACATTCGGTAAGAACGGAGCCGGCAGCGCGGAAACGCTTAAAGCGGAGTGCGCGAAATTCGGAATAAGCGTCAATATTATCGAAAGTGTGACGTTTGACGGCGAACCGGTCAGTTCAAGCGCAATAAGGCGGCTCATTGCGGACGGGAAAATCGAACGTGCAAACGAGATGCTCGGCTATACGTTCGGTTTTACTTCTCCTGTGTTTTCCGGCGACCACAGGGGCAGACTTCTCGGTGCGCCGACGATAAATCAGTACCTGCCCGACGGACTTGTTATGCCGAAATTCGGCGTATACGCCGCTGTTGCGGACATAAACGGAGTTCGGTACTCCGGCGTTGCGAACATCGGTAAACGGCCGACTTTTAACGGCAACAGTCTGAGGAGCGAAACGTTTATACTCGGTTTCGACGGCAATCTCTACGGCAAAGAAGTTACGGTGCGTCTTGTGTCGTTTATAAGAGATGAGATGAAATTTCCATCCGCCGATGCGCTGAAAAAACAGATCGTCCGCGACGAACGCGCGGCGTCGCAGCTGACTGAAAACAGGCTGCAAGAAGTTTGCGGTGCGGAAATAAAAAAAATCTAAAAAAAGTGTTGACAAACCGCTTGCTTTACTATATAATTACTATGCTGTTGTTGAGCAGCTGACCTAAAAGATGGAAACGGCGGGATAGCTCAGTTGGCTAGAGCACTCGGTTCATACCCGGGGTGTCGTTGGT
>CAVKLD010000013.1:0-34561 GCA_963657065.1 bacterium | reverse complement strand
ATATTAAGTATATTCGTTATCGAACTCATCAGCATACCGATGTAATCGGTAAGCGTTACGGTGTACCCCGTGTAACCCTGAGCCGTCACCTGTTCGTTGTAGTAATCGACAAGCGCGCTGAGTTGATCTTTGTCCTCGAAACTTTTTGTGTAGAGGTAAATCGAGGTGGGACTGTCTTCTTTCGAGTAGCCGACGGCGGAAAATGTCTTGTCAAGCGAACACTCGTCGTTGACGGTATCGACATACGCCTGTTTGAAAGCAAGCACCTGTTCATCAGTCAGATAACCCTCGATAATCCGCTTCTGAAGCGCGGACATATCACTGAAATCTATCAAATCCGTTATATCAAAATTCAAAATGTCTATTTTTGAGATATCGATATCGTTGAGCATGCTCATAAACGGGGACATATCCAGCTTCGTAAGGTCTATAACGCTCATGTCAATGTCGGCAAGAGAAAAATCATTGACGGTAAGGGTATTGAACTTTTTGCCCGTAATAACGTCGGTGGTCTGGTCGGCAAGCTGCTGCTGAACGACTTCGCTGTTGAGCGTCGAACTGAGCGCGTATTCCATAAGCGCTTCGGTATAACCGATGGAACCCGTGCCGACACTCATAACATTGTTGGGATCTGGACGGAGAATACCCACTATTTTTATGTCCACGCCCTGCTCCTCAAGGAGCTTGCTCACATAGACGGTGTTCGAGCTGTAATCCGTCCATATATTCTTTTCGGCGTCCTTAACGAAGTACTGGTAATTGAGCAGCAGTTTGAAATCCATCTGCGTTATCTGCTCATAGGTGTATTTGTCCACAACCTCGCTTGAAAGCTCTTCGCCGCTCGCGAGCTTGCTCATGATGTCGGTCATGAATTCATCCTGATTTTTAATGCCCAAACCGTACATGACCATTTCGTTTATCTCGTTGTTTTTATCGACTATAAGGACAACTTCGTTATATGCCTCGGGAAGTCTGCCGTAAATAATCTCATACTGCTTTGATATAAGGTCATTGTCGCCTATAAGCTGTGTCCAAATATCGGATATCGATGAAGAGAACATACTTGACATGGAGTCGGTCATGCTCGACATGGAAGAAGAGCTTGAACCCGCCATGCTCATCATCTCGGTCATCATCGAGTTGGGGTTAACCTTTACGGTGCCCTCCTCACCGTTCATCCTGTAAATATTCAGCGGAGTTTCGTACTTGTACTGAATATCATTGCATATCTTGTCAAACTCGGCGCGGTTATCTTCGATGTACTGCCTGAAATTCTTCAGGTTGTTCGCTTCGGACTGCGACACAAACGTATTCACCATCTCGGTAAAGGTGTTGTTTACGTAAATTTCGTCAAGGTCATGCTCGGTTTCCATCATTGATTTTCCGAGGTCGGTAAGCGAACTCAGAACATTGTTCATGTCAATGGCCTGTCGTTCCACCGTAACGGGAAACGCAAGAAGCAGATCGTTTTGCACTTTGTCGATATATTTTTCGATTCCGTTTGAAAGCGCAAGCACAAGAGCGATGCCGATAATGCCTATGCTGCCCGCAAACGCCGTGAGGAAAGTACGCGCTTTTTTTGTGGTAAGGTTGCGAAGGCTCAGCGAAAACGCGGTTGCAGTGGACATCGACGCTTTTTTGCCTTTTTCCTTCTCGATTATCGCCTTTCTCTTTTCACCGTCATAATCGCGCTGCTGAGGGAAAAACGGGTCGGTGTCATCCGTTATCTCACCATCAAGGATACTGATTATTCGCGTGGAATACTTTCTTGCGAGGTCGGGGTTATGCGTAACCATGATAATGAGCTTATCCTTTGCTATCTCTTTGAGGATTTCCATTATCTGCACGCTTGTTTCGCTGTCGAGTGCGCCCGTAGGCTCGTCGGCAAGAATGATATCCGGATTATTTACTATTGCGCGTGCGATTGCAACACGCTGCATCTGACCGCCGGACATCTGACTCGGACGCTTGTTGAGCTGTTCGCCGAGTCCCACTTTGCGCAATGCATCCGCAGCACGCTCGCGGCGTTCTTTTTTGCTGACGCCCGAGAGCGTAAGGGCAAGCTCTACATTGGCAAGCACCGTTTGGTGCGGGATAAGATTGTAGCTTTGAAAAACAAATCCTATCGAATGGTTGCGGTAAGTATCCCAGTCGCCGTCGGTGAATTCTTTCGTCGATTTTCCGTTTATCACGAGATCGCCGCTTGTATATCTGTCAAGACCGCCGATGATATTGAGCATCGTTGTTTTGCCGCAGCCGGACGGACCGAGAATAGACACCAGTTCGCTCTCGCGGAAATTTATGCTGACACCTTTAAGTGCTTTTACAGTGGTATCACCTGCGGTGTAGTCTTTTACAATATCTTTCAGTATAAGCATTTATTAGCCTCCCTTACCTGCGTTTGTTTTCGGAATCCTTCAGTGCCCGACGGTAATATTTATCCGCCTTGCGGCTCTGTATTTCGGCACGCCGCGCAGCCTTGTCGCGTCTTGCGGCAAGTCTGACGTATTCTCTGTCCGCCCTTGCAGCATCAACGGCACTGTTCTTTTTTCTCGCTTCGGCTCTGCGCATTTCCGCTTCTTCCGCTTTGCGGACGTATTCGGCAAGCGACTTTGCGTCGCTGTCGCCGGAACGGCCGTTATACGACGAATTTTCACCCGTATACGACGGGTCGTAGCGGTGCATATGTGTCTTAAGTTCTTTTTTCAGCCGCTTTTTCTTCTCCTTTAAGTGACGGCGGCGTTGACGGTAATTTCCGAAATCGAATCTGCTCAGGAAAATAATAACGGCAAGCGCGGCTGCAATCGAAACACCCGTTATAACGCCCTTTGTCAGCGCGGAAGTCGTTTCCGGCGGCTGATAAATTATCGTGAGCGTTGCGTCATCGGTCACGGTTTTCTCGCTTTTCGGAGTCTCCGAAAACAGCAGCTTGTAAAGCCACTCTATAACCTCGTCGGTAGTCATCGCGGCGAGTTTTTCGCCGACGTTAGCGGTGTACATCGACATCATCTCGTTATCGCCCATTCCGTTTTTGAGCGCATCCGAAAGCACCGACGCATTTTCCTCCGACTTGAGCGCATTAACGACGTAGCGCAGCGCAGTTACAAGAATGGCAGTCTGATCGGCTTCTATATAGGTATACTGCGTCTGTACGCCGTTATATGTCCGCTTGCTCGTAAGCGTCACGGCAGTACCGAGTGACGCCGCCTTGTTAAGATCCGGTTCGGGCAGCTTTATCGGCAGTGTGCCGTCGGCAAGCACCGTCTTCATAAGCGATGAAATGCTGAGGGATTCGCTCATATTCGTAAATTCACTCGGCATAATGTCCGTAAGTCCCAAAGTGGACAAAAGGCGCGTTATCGGGTAAAGCAGATTTTCCACACACTGTGAAATACCGTTCGAGTTGAGAAAATATACCGCGTTCGGCAATATCTTTGTAATGGTATAAATGGGTTTGTTAACAAGACGGTCGATAAGGTCAAAAATCGGTTTTGTAATATCCGTTATCACGCTGTCGCCCGACGAGCCTTTGTAATCGGCATAGGTCAGCACCGAATCGCTGTCGCAGCCGAGCGCCTCCAAAATCGGAATAACGGCTGTATTGTATCCCGCGCCGCCGTAAACGGTGACGGAATCAAGAATCGTTATTTCACCTTCGGCAAGAATGAAATTCAACACAGATACAAACGGTGAGAGCACTTTCGTAAGAGCAGCCGAAAAACCGGCGCGGCTGCCGTCGGAAAATCCCCATGAAACGGATGACTCGCCGACATTGTTCCAACTGCCGGCGCTCCGCAGAACGGATGCCGCACGCGGGTATTGCGCTTCGATTGTACTTGCAACGCCTTCGACCGTCACGTCCGCGCCGAGCAGGGTAATAAAACTGCCTGCGCCCGACGAGTCAAGCGTCCCGTAAAGTTTTTTCACGACAGTCGTAAGCAGTTTGTTGGAATAAACAGCCGAGCCTATCATATCTGAAAGCGTTCCCTTATCGGTAAATTCCTTCAGAAATTCGTTTACGGTGTCATCAAGTCCGTCAAGCACCTTCTCGAAATTTTCTTTCGTGAGGTTGGCGGTGTATTCCGCCGTCGTCGGCGAAAAGTCGGGATAGGTCCAATTGTATTCAAGTACGCTGCCGGACTGCGGGAGCGTGAGTATTTTTATAACGAGCGTAACGAGTTCGTCCGTGGATTTCGCAAACAACCCGTCCATTGTATCCCCTGCGGACGCAACTGCGGGAATAAGCTGAGAAATACTGTTTTTGTTTTGTTTCGCAACATCGATGACGAATCGAAGAAGCGTAACGAACGCTGCGGACTTATCCGAAACATACGTACCGTCTTTAACGGAACCGCACATCGCAAAAGCGTCAAGATCGATTTTCGCGAGCTTAAAATCGCCCGAAAGACCCATGGCGGATGCAATATCGAGCTGATCGAGGAGCGCGGTAAGATCTGTGGAATTTTGCAGCATTGACGAATTTTCAATCATTTTGCTGATTCCGCCAAGGGAGAACAATCCCGCTATTTTCACCTGCAAGGGCGATATCAGCGTTTTGAGAGCCTCCGAAAGTCCGCCGTTTTTAAGAAAATAAGCCGCACTCGGCAGCACGGAGCAAAGACCGTCCACAGGTTTTTCGATGATTTTGTCGAGCGACGCGAAAATCATGTCAAACAGAGCCTTTACCATATTCGAGCGGTTGGCGTCCGCTTTTTTTGTATAGTCTTCCTGCGACATAATCGCCGGACAGCCTATCGCTTTGAGAATCGGCACTATCGCGTTGTTGTAGCCGTTGTCGCCCTTTACGCTTATGAGAATGCCGACACTGTACGTGCCGCCGCAAAGAAGCGTGTAGAGCAATTCGTTCATCGGCGAGAACATATCGGCGACAGCCGTCGAAAACGCCGCCTTGCTCTTAACGTTCCACTTAAACGCATCGGCTTTTTTTATCACTTCTTCAAGCGTCGCGCACTGTGAAACGGCTGCGCTTATATCGGCATATTTCGAGAGCGCGGCGGCAATGCCCGCCGGAGAAATATCTATGCCGAGAGTACCGAGCGTGGACGCATTTTCCGACAGTGACGAATAAACTCCCTTAAAAATCGAATTGAGCGTTTCATCCGCAAAAAACGACTCGTACATTTTTTGCTTCACAGCCGCCGTGCCGCCGTTTTGATTTATTATCGTTTCCGCAAGTTTCTCGACCTTGGGTATTGCACTCGCCGCCTCTTCGCTTGTAACGGACTGAGGATAGGTTATCGCGGCGGATGCGCAAATGCCGAACGGTACGCAAAAGCACATTATAACGGCAAGAGCCATGCTTAAAAATCGTATTGCTGCTCTCATTACTTCAGCTCCTTCTTATCCGTCGCGCTCATCACAACGCTGAGTGCGGCGTTCTTGACGTCTTCTCTTATTTCGTCAATTGCAAACGGTTTTCCGTCCAATACGGCATCGGAACACACCGAACCGATAAGATCCGCAACAATGTACACCGTTCGGTGAGCTTTTTCTGCGGAACAGCCGTTTTCTTCAAATTTTTTTATAATCTTCACATACAGTGACTCAACGTTCTCATCGTAAAAATTCGGCAGCAGCTTAATACATGCGGAAATGTTCTTCGTTACAACGGCAAGCACATCGGCATGCGATACCATAAAATCAATATACATGTCGGCAAACCTCGATGCCATATCAAACAGCGAAGTGTCTTCGTCGGCGATACACGTCTGCGCATCTTCCAAAAGCTGCTTCATTGCCTCTGCGCTCTTATACAGTATTATTTGCTCCAGCAAATCACTTTTATCCTTAAAATAGAGATAAAACGTACCGCGGGCGATACCTGCCGCCTTTACGACATCGTCAACCGCGGTGGCGCTTACGGTTTTCTGCTGGAAAAGATTGTAGGCGGTTTCTATTATCTTTTTCCTTTTTTCGTTTTTTTTGTCCGCGAATTCTCTCATGCTAATACTCCAACTGTAATTATAGTTAAAAATTTTCTGCGTCATCGCCGTTTTTTGTAAAAACTGACATTCCGTCATAATCTGTGATATGCAAAGAATATCAGATAAATGACAAACTGTCAATAGAGTTAATGTAAATATAAAAAAGTTCATATTTTTTTTACAAAAGGGTGCGCCGACAGGGGTCTGACTCATGCAGCACGGCACACGCAAAAATCTCCCGCCGGCAGTCAATTTTTGAGCGATTTTTGTTTTTCATATTGATTTTAACGGATATGAATGATAAAATGTTCATGTATATATTTCAGACATATGCGCACCGATTGCTGTCACTGTGACGTTATTTGCGCATACCGCAATTGAGTCGAAAGGGAAGATATTGATGCACAGAATTATAATCGACAGAACGCACGAACTGCATATTCACAACGAGAGTTTCTCAATTTACGTCAGCGGACTGCGCCTGTTCAGGTTTTTTGTAAAAAACCGCATGCCCACCGCCGATAATAACGATACGGACGAGAAAATCGAACTTATCGAAAAAAGCGATGCGAAAGCCGTATGGCACGGCAAGGGCGGCGCATTTGACAAAAAGGAATACACCGTTCGCGTCGTTGAACGCGGATTTGTATTCACAACAAAAGTGTTCGGCAACGGAACGCCGGACAGAATAGAGTATTTCAGGGGCGGCAAGGGCAGCATAGGGTCGCATTTTTCCGCATCGGGGTACATGCTGCCGAACTGTCAGCGCGACGACGCGTCAAGCGCGGTCAAATTGATAGACGAAACGCCTGCGGTGCTTGAGCCGCTTCGTGCGTGTCCTCCGCCGTTTGTTTTTCCGTTCTGCAACGATTTTAATGATGACTGGTGCGGTATTGGCGTTACGACCGGCGAGGGAAACCACAATTTTCAGAGCTTTTCGTTTGAAGCTCCGTCAAACGGCTGGTACGAAAACGGCTGCTGGTTCGCTTTGCCGCTTGACGGCTACACCGAAATCAAAAACGAATGGAAAACGCCTACAATATGGTGCGGATTTGCACCCAATGCAATGTCGGTAATAGAAAAATATTCGGCATGGTATCATTTGCACTACGGCTTCAAGAGAAATCTCCGAAACGAAGACGCGCCGGAGTGGTGGAGCAAACCCATCTTCTGCGGTTGGGGCGAACAGTATGACATGTGGAATCCAAACGGCGGCGGTGTTCCGAGCGATTACGCGGACGAAGCTCATTATGAGTCTTTTTGCCAAAAGCTTGACGCACTGGGTCTTGACCCCGGCACAATAATTATTGACGACAAATGGCAGGCTCAGTACGGTACGCTTGTACCGGACAAGAACAAATGGAACGATTTACGCGCTTTTGTTGAGCGTCGGCACAGTGAAGACAGACGTGTTTTGCTGTGGCTGAGATGTTGGAGCGACGAGGGACTTCCCGATGACGAGTGCATTTTCCTTGACGGCAAGCGTTTTGCGGCTGACCCGACGAACCCGAAATATCTCGCGAGGCTCAAAAAGGCAATCCATATGCTTTTGTCTTCGGATGACGGCTGTTACAACTGCGACGGCTTCAAGGTGGACTTCATGGACAACCACCCGCGCCGCGGCGGAGCAGTTACATACGAAAAGGGTGTAGCCGGTTTGGAGCTTATGCGCCGTCTTTTCGGAGCAATATACAAATTTGCCAAAGAAGCGAAACCGGACGCGCTTATAAACACAAGCACCATGCATCCGTTCTTTTCGGAATTTTGCGATCAGTACAGAATACACGACTACGGCGCGGAATTGCGCAATCCTCTCTCGTCGATGCGCTTCAGAACCGAACTTGCAAAAGCAGTCATGCCCGGCGTGATAGTTGACACCGACGGTTTTTCGGCGCGGACGCCGTATGAACAGGTTCGTATTTTTGAAACGCAAGCCGAAATAGGCGTACCCGATATTTACCGTTTTCCCGTTTTCTTTACGGAAAAAGAGTGGGCGCGTGTGCGTGAAATTTTCAAACGCTGAGTTTTTCATCTAAAACGGAATAGTCAATATAAAAAGTACAGTCGTGCGGTTCGTTTTGAACTGCGCGGCTGTTTTTTTGAAAACCGTCTTTATCTGTAATCCGTCTTTATTGCGCCGCACGGCGCACAAAAATTCCAAAAGTGAAAAAACCATTTTTAACCGCAAAAAACAACGGCTGCATTTCACAAGGCGTTTTTATGCAAAAAAAACATGAAATACAGTCGCTGCGTTTTTTATTTTATTTTTCGTACCGCACCGAAGGCGGCATTAGTGCGAAAATCAGTTATTTTTGACTTTTTCCCAGAGAGTGTTTATATAGTCAAGTGTTTCGGAATCAAGATTTTTGTAGGCGTACTTGTTGTAAGCCTCCGCAAAGTTATCCATAGCCGGATAAAGAACTTCCATTGCCTCTTCACCCATTTCTGCTTTATACGCTTCGCTGTTGTAGACAATCTTATTCGGAGATGCATAGTATGTCGCCACTGCATTTGCGACGGCAGGCTCTTCGGAGAGCATATAGTTTATGAATATCTCCGCAAGCTCCTTGTTGCGGCATGCAGACGGGATACACATCGCATCGACATAGTAGTTTGTGGGATCGGGATAATAAAATTTAAGGTCAACGTTCTCCGCCTGGTCGTCTTTCATCGTGAAGTAGTCGCCGGCGTAATACGCACCTATAGCCGCCTCGCCCGATTCCATATAATTGAATATTTCGTCCATGACAAGACCGTAGCGAAGGGATTTCTGTTTCTGCAGTTCTTCATAGGCTTTATCCCACTGCGCAGTATCCGTCGTGTTTACGTCGATTCCGAGTTTATACATCGCGGTTCCGAACGCATCGCGGGAGTTATTG
The DNA here is from genome assembly GCA_963657065.1 of bacterium. GTDB lineage: Bacteria > Bacillota > Clostridia > Oscillospirales > Acutalibacteraceae > RUG806. Next base: position 25,737 of record CAVKLD010000013.1, on the reverse strand, counting down.
AACTGAAGTATCTTTTTCGCATACTTTTCGTTCCACATAAGATCCCAGCCTTTTGCGTCGGCTTCGTCAACTTCGTTTGCGTTGTAGATAATGCCGACGATACCGTAGGCGTACGGCACGGTGTAGGCATTGTCGGGGTCATAATAAAGTCCCTTGAAATTATCGTCGATATTTTTGTAGTTGGGAATATTGTTGAAGTCCAGCTTCAAAAGCATATCCTCGCTGCGCATACGGGCAATCATGTAATCGGACGGAATAATGACATCGTAGCTTACCGCGCCGGATTTGAGCTTCGCGTACATGTCCTCGTTGCTGTTGAAAGTTTCGTAGTTGACTTTCACCTGCTTGCCGTACTCGGCTTCGTACCACTTTTCAAATTCCTTTTCCGTGTAGAAAGAGTCTTCCCTACCGTCCGAGATATACTCGCCCCAATTGTAGACATTGAGCACAAGCGAATCATCGGACTTGCATCCCGCAAAACAGAACGCAAACGACGCGAAAAGCGCAAGGCTGAGAATAACTGATAATATTTTTTTCATAATACTGTCCTCCCGACACTATTTATTTTTTTTGTGTTTCTTTGCCGTTTTCGTTTCGTCCTTCTCGGCAAGATTCGAAAGCAGCAAAAGTATAAGAACCGCAAAGAAAATAATCGTTGCGAGCGCATACATCTTCGGCGTAACGGTTTTTTTGGTCATGCCGTAAATGCGTATCGGCAATGTCTGAAAGCCGTTGCCGGCAGTGAAATAGCTTATCACGAAATCATCAAGCGAAAGCGTAAAAGCCATAATAAGTCCGGTCAAAATTCCGGGGAGTATTTCGGGCAGCTGCACCTTGAAGAACGCCTGAACGGGCGAACAGCCGAGGTCGCATGCCGCCTCGGGCAGCGATTTGTCCGCCTGCGCGAGCTTCGGCAAAACCTGCAGTATCACATACGGCAGACAAAACGTAATGTGGGCAATAAGCATCGTGGCGAAATTAAGGCTCGTGGACGCGCCGAAAAGCCTGCCGACGAATACAAACATAAGCATGAGCGAAATACCCGTTATGATATCGGGATTTACCATAGGGATATTTGTCACGGTGTCAATCGCCGTGCGGTACCATTTGCTGCGTATTTTGTCGATGCCGACGGCGGCGGCGGTTCCCATCACGGTCGAAATGACCGAGGCAAAGAAAGCAAGAATAAGCGTGTTTTTAACGGACGTGAGCGTCTGATCGTCTCTAAAAAGCTCTCTGTACCATTTAAGCGAAAAGCCGGAAAAAACAGACAGACTCTTTGCATCGTTAAATGAGAACACAAGCATGATAACTATCGGAGCAAACAGAAAAACAAACGCAAGCGTCATGTAAATTCTGGAGGCGGTTTTCATACGTGCACCCCCTTAAACTTCACATCGGCGAACCGTCTGAGCAGCGCCATCGCCGCCAGCAGCACTATCATCATGATAAATGCTATGGCAGCCGCAAAATGCAGATTGTTTGCAATATACTGCCCCTCAATGGCATCGCCTATGAGGAAGAATTTTCCGCTGCCGAGTTTCTGCGAAATGTAGAACGTACTCACGGAGGGAATCAGCACCATCGTCACGCCGGAAATAACTCCGGGCACGGTAAGCGGAAATATCACGCGGCGCAATACTCCGAACGAATTGCAGCCGAGATCGTGCGCGGCTTCGGTAAGTTTGATATCGAGCTTCGCCATGACGGAATATATCGGAAGAATCATATACGGCAGATAGTCGTACACCATGCCGATAACGACTGCGGACTGCGTGCCGATTATGTGAAACGGTCCTATTCCGAATTTTGCGAGGAACGTATTGAGGATGCCCGTATCCTGCAAAATGGTCATCCATGCGTAAGTCCTGATAAGGAAGTTCATCCACATGGGAATCATTATTACGGTTATCATCGTTTTTTGTGTTTTGGGCTTCATACGCGAAATGATATACGCTATCGGATAACCGAGCAAAAAACAGATGAATGTTGAAATGACGGCAAGGCGCACGGAACGCATGAAAATCAAAATATACGTGCGAACCTCTTTGACTGTACCGTCGGAAGATGTTATTTCGGATGTCGCATCGAAAAACCTGACAATATTCTCAAACGTAAAGCCGAAATTGTCATCGGTGAATGCGTAGTAGGCGATAAATACAAGCGGAACCAGAATAAACAGCAACGACCACACCATATAAGGCGCGGACAGCACCCGCTGCAAAACGGTCATTTTTTTCATCGCTGCGGTGTTTGCGTTTTTTCTCATTCTTCCGGCTCACTTTCCGCATCCGAAAGCTCGTCAAGCTCGTTGCTGAATGAGGAGTAATCTCCGAACATGCCGGAGTACTTCGATTTCTTCATGATGTGAATCGCGTCCGGCTCAATATACAAACCGACTTTTTCATCGACTCCGACAAAATCGGTGGTCTGAATCATCCACATAAAGCCGCCTATATCAACTATAATTTCATAGTGCACACCCTTAAACGTAACGGAAGCAACCGTACCGGTGAGCATTCCCTTTTCGGGAGCGACGACATCGACGTCCTCAGGTCTGACAACGACATCCACCGATTCGTCTTTTCCGAAACCGCCGTCGACGCAGTCGAACGTATGCCCGGAAAACTCAACCACACGGTCTTTGCGCATAATGCCGTCGACAATATTGCTCTCACCGATAAAATCGGCGACGAAAGCATTTTTCGGTTCGTTGTAGATATCGGTCGGAGTGCCTATCTGCTGTATTTTGCCGCCGTCCATGACAACTATAGTATCGGACATCGACAGGGCTTCCTCCTGGTCATGCGTAACAAAAATAAACGTTATGCCGAGCCGCTGCTGAATGTTTTTAAGTTCCGCCTGCATATCCTTGCGCAGCTTGAGATCAAGCGCGGCAAGAGGTTCGTCGAGCAGCAAAACCTTAGGCTCGACGGCAAGCGCACGGGCAATCGCAACGCGCTGCTGCTGACCGCCGGAAAGCGAATTTATATTGCGTTTTTCGAAACCTTTGAGATTAACAAGCGCGAGCATCTCCGAAACTTTTTCTTCGATTTCCCGTTTTGCCATCTTTTTCAGCTTCAGTCCGAACGCAACATTTTCAGCCACATTCAAATGTGGGAACAGCGCATAACGCTGAAAAATGGTGTTCACCTGACGTTTGTGCGCAGGAACACCATTGATTATTTTACCGTCGAACACAACATCGCCTTCGTCGGGCGCGAGAAAACCCGCAATGACCCGAAGCGTGGTTGTTTTGCCGCACCCCGAAGGCCCTAAAAAGGTGATGAATTCGCCGTTTCTGATATAAAGATTTAATTTGTCGAGAATCGTTTCACCATCAAACGACACAGAGATATTTCTCAAGTCGATAATGACATTGTTTTCCAATTATGCAGCCCCTCTCCGTTAACAACGAATAGTAGTTATAGCAATTAATATATCGCATTAAAAAGTAAAAGTCAACAATTATTTTTCAAATCATTTTTTATTCGACGCGGAACGAAAAAAGCGGTCGTTTTACGAAAAATACCGTTGAAAAAATCGGCATTTCCGTTCAATCAAAACAGACCCGATATTCTGCCGTTGCCGTCAACATCGATATTTTCCGCGGCAGGGTGTTTCGGCAAACCGGGCATGGTCATAATATCCCCGGTCAGCACGACGATAAAACCCGCGCCGGCGGACACTTTGACGTTTTTCACGGTGACGGTGAAGTCATTCGGCGCGCCGAGTTTTGTCGGGTCATCCGAAAAACTGTACTGCGTTTTTGCGATGCACACGGGCAAAGACGCAAAACCGAGAGAAGTAAGACGGTCAATCTGTTTTTTCGCCTGCGGCGTTACGGTTATGCTGCACCCGCCGTAAACCCGTCTGACTATCGTTTCCGTTTTTTCTTCAATGCTGCCGTCAAGTTCGTACGCAAAACGGAAATCGCCTTTTTCTTCCTCGCAAAGGCGCACGACTTCTCTTGCAAGAGCCTCGCCGCCCCTGCCGCCGTCCGTCCAAACCGTGGAAAGCACAACGTTGACTCCGAGTCCGGCGCATTTTTCCATAATAAACTCAATTTCACAATCGGTATCGGTCGGGAATCTGTTCACGGCGACAACGCACGGAAGTCCGTACACGTCTTTTATGTTCGAAACGTGACGCAGAAGATTCGGAATTCCTGCGGCGAGCGCATCCGTGTTCTCGCACGAAAGCTCATTTTTTGAAAGGCCGCCGTGCATTTTAAGTGCTCTGACCGTAGCGACTATGACCGCAGCATCCGGGACAAGTCCCGAAAGGCGGCATTTTATGTCAAAAAATTTCTCCGCGCCGAGATCCGCACCAAACCCTGCCTCGGTAACGGTGTAATCGGCGGTTTTCAACGCAAGGCGCGTCGCCGCGACGGAATTGCAGCCGTGAGCGATATTCGCAAACGGACCGCCGTGCACAAAAGCGGGCGTTCCCTCCAGCGTCTGCACGAGGTTAGGCTTTATTGCGTCCTTCAAAAGCGCGGTCATTGCGCCGACTGCATTGAGATCCGCGGCGGTAACGGGCATATCATCGTAAGTATACCCCACAACGATTCGCGACAACCGGTTTTTCAGTTCGGAAATATTTTCGGAAAGGCAAAAAACAGCCATTATTTCACTTGCGACGGTTATATCGAAACCGTCTTCGCGCGGCGTGCCGTTCGCCTTGCCGCCCAATCCGTCAACGATATTGCGCAGTTGACGGTCATTCATATCGACGGCGCGTTTCCATGTTATTCTGCGCGGGTCGATGTTAAGCGAATTTCCCTGCTGAATATGGTTATCAAGCATTGCCGCAAGCAGATTGTTCGCCGCGCCTATCGCGTGAAAATCACCTGTAAAATGCAGATTTATGTCCTCCATCGGAACAACCTGCGCATATCCGCCGCCTGCCGCGCCGCCCTTTATGCCGAACACGGGACCGAGCGACGGTTCGCGGAGCGCACACACGGCGTTTTTGCCTATCCTTCGCAATCCGTCCGCAAGTCCCACCGTGGTTGTTGTCTTGCCCTCGCCTGCCGGAGTGGGCGTTATCGCCGTCACGAGCACCAGCTTTCCGTTTTTTCCGCCGTTGATGCCGGTAAATTCGGGCGATATCTTCGCTTTGTAGCGTCCGTACGGCTCCAAATATTTTTCATCGATTCCTGCTGTCTTCGCGACTTCGGTTATCGGGAGCATCGTATGATTGTGAGCTATTTCAATATCAGACAGAAAATTCATTTGACCGCCGCTTTCAGTTTTTTATTTCCGTTTTTTACAGTTTAACATTTTTTTGGACAAAAATCAAGCGGCTGCGCGTCATCGGCACTGAAAACGCCGAAAAACACACAGCCGTCTAATGCTTATTCAGCCGCAAAATCGATTATCTGCCGTTGTTGCCGCCGAAATAATAGTCGTAGTAATCCTTAAAGAAGTCGTATGCGTCGTTGCCAGAAGAACCCGAACCGCTCGAACCGCCGCCGAAGATATCGCTCTGCGACGTCGTATTTTCGGACTCCGTCGCGTAGGTGTCGCCTCTGTTTTCGACAAGAGTCACGGTAACGTCAAACTCTTTCGCCGAATAATTTTCCTCGACGTTAAGACGGACAAGAGTCAGAGTGAGTTTATCGCCGACATTCGACTGTTCGACCAACTCGGAAAGCGTCGAAGTTGTTTCGAGCGGTTCGCCGTTAACGGCGATTATCATATCACCCGCCTGAGCTTCGGTATCTTTGAAGGAGCTGTCATCGGAGATGGAATAGATTATTATCGTGCCGGAGGGAAGTCCCTTTATCGCGGCATACATTGCATATGTCTGCTGGCTTGAAGCGGGAATGTATGTGATGCCGAGTTTGGGACGGTTCGTGACATAGCCGTTTGAAATGATTTCGTTAACCACTTTCACGAAAACGGATGACGGAACGGCGAATCCCATGCCTTCGTATTCATCGGAAACTATCTTCATCGAGTTTATGCCGATAAGCTGACCGTATTCGTTCACAAGCGCACCGCCCGAGTTGCCGGGGTTAATAGCCGCCGTGTGCTGGATGCACTCCATGGTATATCCCGTTTTCGAAGAACTCACGGGACGGTCGATTGCCGACACCATACCGTTCGTGAAGGAATTTGCAAATTCGACGCCGCCGGGATTTCCTATGGCGTACACCGTTTCGCCGACGACAAGAGCCGCAGAATCGCCTATCTCCGCTTTCTGAAGTCCGCTTGCTTCGATGCGAAGCACACCGATGTCGGTAACGGTATCATAACCTACCACCTCGGCTTTATATTCTTTTTCATCGGCAAGCTGCACCATTACGGAAACGCCGCTGTCGGAAATAACATGAGCGCAAGTTATAATGTATGTGTATTTCCCGTCGGAGTCCTCCGTGAAGATAACGCCGGAGCCTTCGGACGCAAGAGAAGAACCGCTGTAAACAAGGATACCCACTGAGGAATCTTTCACCTTGGCGTACACTGCCGATGCCGTCAGTGGCGTGCCGTCGGAAGTGTCGGTGCTCGTTTTTACCGGAGTTGAATTCGAACTTATCTCATCGACGTTCTCGATACCCTTTTGTGTTGTGACGGAGGGTGTAACGCTCGTTTCGTCAGCGAAAAGCATTGCAAGGAAACCGCCTATTGCACCAACAAGCAGCACGGATACAATAACAATAAATACTGTTCTGCCTTTTTTTGTTGATCTCATACTGCTGTTTCCGTTATCCGGAGGATATGCGTAACCATTGCGGTTATTTGCATAAGGATAGGGATTGGACGGCCGTGAATAACCACTGTTCTGCGCACCGTAGGAGCCGCCGTTGTTCTGCGCGTTGTTCTGCGCACCGTAGGGATAGCCGTTATTCTGCGCGTTGTTCTGCGCACCGTAGGGATAGCCGTTATTCTGTGCGTTATTCTGCGCACCGTAGGGATAGCCGTTGTTGCTGCCGGCGCTATTCGCACCGTCGCTGCTGTTCGAACCCTCGACGTTCGTATAAGATGTATAACCGCCCTGCTTCGATTCGGAACGGTCATCGGAATCGGCTGAAAAACTTTCGTTTGCCGCCGACGTGTTTTGTGCCGAAACGGTATCTTTGTTTTCCGTTGTGTTTTCGGAATTTTCTCTGCCGTTCGTTTCGCCGTTTACATTTTCGCTGCCGAAGTTGTTATCGTAATCGTTCATGGTTTTCGTTCCTTTCGCGTTATTCTTTATTAAGCTGACGGAGAAGCATTCATGCCGTCCGTCGGTTTATGTCTGTATGGTAAAGCCGACTGTTTAAACAAGCATTAAAATTGTTTAGAAATGAAAAAATTGTAAAATAAAGCTGACGGGCAGCATGGGTTCGACTCCCGTCAGCCAAGCGGCAGTTTTATGATAAATTCAGTATAATCGTTTAATTCGCTGTTTATGCTTATAGTACCGTGATGAAGCTCGATTATACTTTTTACTATATATAATCCCATACCGAAACTTTTGGAATCAAGTCCGCGCGACTTGTCGACTTTGTAAAATCTGTCAAAAACAAGTGCCTGTTCCTCAGGGGAAATGCCTTTTCCGCTGTTTCTTATTTTCGTTACGGCGTTTTTTTTGTCGGAATAAAGCGAAAATGTGATAACTCCGCCGTCGGGCGTGAACTTTACCGCATTGTCGAAAAGATTGTACACCACTTGCGTTATAAGAGTGCCGTCGACGCTTACGGACAGCGGTTCAAGCGTATCGAGTCCGTCAACGCTGATGTTTCTGTCGGAAACAACTTTCTCAAAACCCGTTACCGTCCTGCAAATAAGCTCCGCAAGATTGACGTCGGAAAGAGTGGGAGTGAGTTTGCCCGCCTCGATTTTTGACATATTGAGCATTGCAACCACAAGACGCGACAGCCGCTTGACTTCATCCGACACTATTTTAAGATATTTATCTCTGCTCTCCGGCGGAATGGTGCCGTCAAGGATTCCGTCGACGAAACCGCTTATTATTGTCATGGGAGTTTTCAATTCATGCGACACGTTCGCCACGAAATTGCTTCGCGACTGTTCCGTAACGGCGAGATTGTCAGCCATCGAGTTGAAAGCCTCGGCAAGTTCTGTAAGTTCGCTGTACGTATCAAGCTCACTGATACGTTCCGAAAAATTTCCATCTCCGTATTCGTGCGTTATTTCCGTTATTTTTTTCATGGGTTTTACCATGCGGAATGACACGGCAAGCGATGACAAAAACGAAACGAGCACGGCGATAAGTCCGGTAAAAATTATCATTCTGACAAATTCTGTTGTATAAGGCAGATACGCGCTTATAAGCGACTGCATACACACGGCGTAATACTGCTCGCCGGAGGAAGTCAGGAAAGGAACAACCGCACACAGATATGTCGTGCCGTCGTCGCCAAAGCCGTGAACGATATCGTCAAACGTATATTTCGAGCCGTTTTCGCGGCACAACGCCAATTTCTCGGCGGGAAACGCCGTCTTTCCGTGTACGGAGCAGTTTTCGACATTTTCTCCGCTGTCGCTGCAGGCGTATATCCTGCCGCCGGAATCCGTCAAAAACGCGGCGGCGTCGGTCGATTCGTACATTGACATGAGAATGCCAGAAACAACGGGCTGTCCGTTCGCGTCCGTGTCATGCGCATCGGCATCGGGATAAAATGAATCAACGCTTTGAGCAAGTCCCAAAGCGTCGTCTGCGAGTGACGTAAGCCGGTCGTTTTTCCAGAAACTCACGAAAAAAAACATCAATGAGAACCCCGCGGCAAAAACGCAAAGAAGCATTGTCGCGGTCATCAAGGTAAACAATCGCTTGAACATACTCCCTTCGGAGCGTCTTTTGAATATCCTCATCTTCGGCTCACTTTCAATATTCTTATTTATGTTTGCATGTCGGGCAGACTGCCATATTTTTATATTTAGGGCAGGCTGCACCCGAACGCAGCGGTAAAAAATCAGTGCGTTTCAAACTTGTAGCCAACACTCCACACCGTCTTCAGCTCCCACTTGTCCGAAACGCCTTCGAGCTTTTCTCTCAACCGTTTAACGTGGACATCGACGGTACGCGAATCGCCGTAGTAATCAAATCCCCAAACCTCGTCAAGAAGCTGATCGCGCGTAAAAACGCGGTTCGGATTGCTTGCAAGGTGGAATATAAGTTCAAGTTCTTTCGGCGGGGCATCCACATGCACACCCCTTACCTTCATCTCGTAATTTGTAATATTTATCGAAAGATTTTCGTAGTTGACCTCCTTCGGCAGTTCGGCTGCCGGAGCGGACGATCTTCTGAGCACCGCCTTGACTCTTGCGACAACCTCTTTCGCTTCAAACGGTTTTACGACGTAGTCATCCGCGCCGAGTTCAAGTCCGAGAATTTTGTCAAATGTTTCGCCTTTTGCGGAAATCATTATAATCGGAACATCGCTACTCTGACGTATTTTTCTGCACACCTGCCATCCGTCGAGCTTCGGGAGCATAATATCGAGCAGCACGAGCGCGGGTTTTGCGGTCGCAACCGTGTCGACAGCGGCAAGTCCGTCATTGACTATGACAGTCGAATAACCCTCTTTGGTGAGATAAAGCCGAAGCAGTTCACATATATTTTCATCGTCATCGACGATCATTATTTTTTCGTTCATTTTTCCCTCCTGAAGCATGCGTTTAAAAAACTATTTTTCAAACGAAACAAGGTCAAGTCCTTTTCCCGAAGCGGTATTGCGCAAAAGTCCCAGACCGTCTATTCCCTTTATTTCAATATCGACAACGGAACCTATTTTGTCGAGAATCGCCGTACACACAATCTCCTTTTCCTCTCGTGAGCTGTCATCCGCGTTTTCATCGGACGCCGTCGTTTCGTCATCATCGCCGAAAGTGGGAGATATGAAAGAAATTATACCCTTGAGTGCCGACGGCGCAGACACAAGCATGCTGTCGACAACGGTTCCCAAATCCCTGTTTATGCCCATTGACGAAAAGACATCGGCAATTATCGAATCGGACGAGATAATGTCAGCGACATCGTCAATCGTCGGGATATCGGTTTTCGGAGCTTCATTTTCGCTCTGGTAGAAATTGAACGTATACTCGCATGTTGATGTTTCGCCGTTCACGGTACATGACACCCTGATTTTTACCGTCTGCTTTTCGAGCGAAGAATTAAGCTCGATTTCGTTGTAATAATTGTCGCGAAGCGTATCGCTGCCGGAGGTTATTTCCACAATGCAGTCTTTGTTGCTGCCGGAATATGACTTCGGCATCAGCCAAACGGACGATCTGTTCGCGGTAAGGTAGACATCGTATTCGTGTATGTCCGCATAAAACTCGTCGTCTTCGAGCGCGAAAATGTCGGTGTTTTCCGCGACAAGGTAAAACGCTTCATCGTATGTACAGTTATCGGAGCGTATCGACAGTCCCGCCTGTCCTCCGATAGCCTGAAGCACATAAAAAGCGACCGCTTCATCACCTTCTTCAAGCGCCTGAGAAAGTTTTTCGCTGTTGAGCGACACACCGTATTTCCTGCCGAGGAGCGATGCAGTGTAAGCCGTCTTGATTTCCTCGACGGATGCGTTTTTGTCGGTGCTTATTCCCATTTTTTCAAGCGACATGACGGCGACAAGACGGAAAACTTCATCCGAATCCGTTTCCGCACTGACATTGTAACCGTTTGACCAGAGGGAAAACCTCGACACGGCAAGGATATACTCGTCAAGCGAAAGCACACTGTCTTCGGGCATCCACTGCTTAAGCGAAGCGGCGTCGATTCCGGAGAACGTGCTCACGTATCCGATTATCATTTCGTCAAGGCTCTTGCCGTCCGGTGAAATTCCGGCATACGCACCGGTTATCATAGCGGTGTAAAGAGCGCGCGCCATGACGAGCTCATCGGTACCGATATCGGTCGGGTAAGCTATACCCACACCTTCAAGATAGTCTTTCACCGCTTCGTCGGAAACATTTGCGGCAATCAAATCGGAGTTTTTGTTGAGCAGGTCAAAGAGATAGACATAGCCGGTCTTTTCCATTCCGCTGCTGAGAGAATACACGGACGCATAATAAGCGACATCCTGTTTGAAGCTGTCGGGAGTTTCGGAATACTCATACTCCGGCACAGCGGAAAAATGCGCCCTCTGCACAAGTCCGGCGACCGTGGCGGTATCCTCGTTTATCACAATGTCGGTAAGCCATGCGCTGTCGGGAGTATCATAGCCGTACTGCGTTTCGAAAGTAAGCATAACCGCATCGGCAACAGGCATCGTCAGCACCGCGATTATCAGCACAAACACCGATATTAAGCTGTAAACGGAACGTTTTTTCACTGATTATGCCCCCCGTGCAAATGTCCAACCTATAAAAATAAAAATACTCAAGATAATAATATAACAAAACAGTGCGCTTGTCAATAGTGTACGCACGGTAAGTTTTTCATGTACGCAAACCGAACGCAAACCGAGCGAGAGCCTGCCGTTTGCACACCGCGTGTCTTCACGCGGGAGCGTTATTCGGCTTCGCCGCCGCAGTCGGCTCCGCCGACCGCATGAAATTCGTAAACCGTTTCGGACTCGAATTTTTCTCCGGCTTCGAAAAAGCACTGCGGGAAATCGGCCTTGTTGGGAGTATCGGGATAATACTGCGTTTCAAGGCAAAAACCGCTGCGTTTTTCCATGGGCACGCCTTTTTTGCCCGCCGTTCCGCTGAGGAAATTTCCGGCGTAAAACTGTACGCCCGGCATTGTTGTATAAACATTCATTTTAATCCCGCTTTCTGCGCAGAACACTTCCGCACACGGACGCAGCACGCCCGTTTCGCCGTCCACGCAGAAATTATGGTCAAAGCCGCCCGTAAATTTAAGCTGCTCGTTATCGTCATCGATATGTTCGCCTATCGCAACAGGTTTTCTGAAATCGAAAGGCGTGCCTTCAACGGAGTCGATTCTGCCGTAAGGAATGCTCATTTCGTCAACGGGCGTGTACTTTTCTGCGTTTATCTGCACCGTGTGGTCAAGTACAGTGCCGTTGCCGTACCCTTTAAGGTTAAAATAAGCGTGGTTTGTTAAATTGATAAAGGTATCGCGATCGCTGACCGCTTCATACTTTATCGTGAGCCTATTATCGTCTTTCAAGCTGAAAATGACCTTTACGGTCATCTCGCCCGGAAAACCGCCCTGTCCGTCGGGGCTTACGTAGGAAAACTCGACGGCATCGGAGTCGACGACAATCGCGTTCCAGAGAGCAAAACTGAACTCCCCGCCCGAATGAAGACACGTAACGTCTTTTTCATTCGCGACAAGCTCATAGTGTTTTGTTCCGATATCAAACGACGCGCCCCCGATACGGTTGGCGACGGGTCCCACGGTCGCACCCTGATAATCGGACAGATTCAAATAATCCTCCACGGAGTCGAACCCGAGAAGAACATCTCGATTTTCTCCGCATTTGTCCTCAATTACAAAAGAATTGAGTGTTGCGCCGAGTGTAAGAATGTGTGCGCTGCACTCATTATTGTTGGTGATGATATATTTGTAAACTTCTCTTCCGTCGGGCATGACTCCGAAAGAAATTCTTTCAACGCTCATGTATAACGCTCCGTTTCTTTTTTGTCGCTGCCGCGCATCGGCAGCCGAAACATATTATATCTGCAGCTAAAAATATTGTCAAGCATCGGGCATGCCGGCAAATGTATTTTTATTCTGCCTTCATGCATAAAAATTCCCGAAATTAACCATCCGCCGACAGCCGGACAGAAAGTCCGCCGGAAAGCGGGTAAACAATCAGCGATTCCGCCGCAAATTTCGATATTTTTCGATTGACGGAACAGCTGCGGTATTATATAATATATTATCTGCATGTTATGAGCAAAAAAAAGCGTTTATCCTCCCCGCATGGGATATTCGGACTGACTTTTTTCAATCAAGGTGGTACGGGTCAATGAGTTTTATCGAACTTTCGTCGGTTTACAAAAAATACAGGATGGGTGAAGTGACCATAAATGCACTTGACGGCGTTTCTTTTTCCGTCGAGCAGGGAGAACTGTGCATGATAGTAGGTCCTTCGGGCGCGGGAAAAACCACCGTGCTCAACATTCTCGGCGGCATCGACAACTGTGACGACGGCAAAGTAAGAGTCGGCGGAGAGCTTATAAACAATTTCAGCGAAAAGCGCACGGCTCTGTACAGACGCCACGATGTCGGTTTTGTATTTCAGTTTTACAACCTTGTACCTAACCTCACCGCTCTTGAAAACGTGGAGCTTGCAACGCAGATAAGCAACAAATCGTTAAGTCCGGACAAGGTGCTCGAACGCGTGGGACTCGGCGACAGAATCAACAATTTTCCCGCGCAGCTTTCCGGCGGTGAACAGCAGCGCGTTTCGATTGCGCGCGCACTCGCAAAAAATCCGAAAATACTGCTCTGCGACGAACCGACCGGTGCGCTTGACTATGCCACGGGCAAGCAGATTTTATCGCTTTTACAGGATACATGCCGCGACACCGGCATGACCGTCATCATTATAACGCACAACTCCGCTCTGACACCGATGGCGGACAGAGTAATCACAATGAAAAACGGACGGGTGCGAAGAATAGCCGTTAACGACAACCCCCTGCCCGTTGAGCGGCTCGAATGGTAAGGAGGAGTCCGAATTGACACAAATGCTTTTCAGGGATACGCTCCGCACCGTAAAAAAGAGCTTCAGCCGATACATCTCCATTTTGCTTATAGTGGCTCTCGGCACTGCATTTTTCACGGGAATAAAAGCAACGGCTCCCGACATGTTCGCCACGGCGAAAGAGTATTTTGCCGAGTGCAATCTCATGGACATCAGAGTTCAGTCCACCGTCGGACTGACCGACGACGACATCAGCGCAATCAAGCGCATTACGGGGATAGAATACGCAAAAGGTGAAAAATTTGTCGATGCGCTCGTCAGAGTTAACGGTGAAACCGAATCCGATATAGACGGCACACAGATAAGCACCCGCGCATACGGCATATCCCCCGCCGACATCGCAAATTTCCTAAACGGCGTGGATGACGGCAACTACATAAACAGGGTTCAGCTCATAGAGGGAAAATATCCCTCGTCGGCGGGCGAATGCCTTGTTGACGCAAGCGATCTGTCCACCCCAGATTCTTTTGTGATAGGCAGCAAAATAACGCTTGAAAAATCCGGCGGCGACGCTCCGTCCGACTTATCCGTATCGGAATTTACGATAGTGGGAATAATCCGCTCGCCGTATTACATTTCGTTCGAACGCGGAAACACAAATATCGGCAGCGGCAAAATAGGCACGTTCATACTGATTCCCGATGAAGCATTCTCGACCGATTACTATACCGAAGTTTACGCAAAAGTTGACGGCAGCGACAGTTACGAGCCGTTTTCGGATGAATATTACGACTTTATTTCACCTTATGTAACTGCGGTGCAATCGCTTTCCGCAACGCAGGTGCAGCAGCGCGTTTCCACTCTCAGACCGCAGCTGCTCAAGCAAATAGAAGACAGCGAAAAAACGATAACCGAAAAATCTTCGGACGCGACAAGCGCGATGAAAGAACTTGACAGCACGATAGAATCGCTCCAACAGCTCGTTGACAACGGCGACCAGCTGCTTGCGGATGCGCAAGCGGAGTTTGACGAAAAATTCGCCGACGCGGAAAACGCGCTGGGCAACAACTCCGCTCAGCTCGACGCTGCTCTTCAGGATTATCAGGATAAATACGAAATCTGGGAAGCAAACAAGGAACAGTACAACGAGAGCGTAAAAACGCTGTCGGAAAAGCAGGAGCAATACGACCAGCTTTACGCCGAATGCACCTCGGCGCAGCAGCAGGTGAATTCTCTCAACGCCGCGATAAGCACGACCAATTCGCTCATAAGCGCAGCGGACAACGTGATGCAGTCGATTCAGGACAAAAACGTTTCCGCAAGTTCGCAGGAGCAAGTTCAATCGGTCATCACGATGATGCAGACGACGTATCCGGAGCTTTATTCCGCGATAAAATCTCTTACCACGCAGGGACTTGCAATGGAGATTATTGCGAACGTCGAACCGTATATCGAGCAGCAGAAGCAGAAACTCGCCGATCAGGAGAAGCAGATAAAAGAGAAGAAAGCGATTCTCGATACTCTCGCGGAAAATCTGGAAACGATGAAGGCCGCGCTCGAACAGGCGTCCATTGACAGCGCAAACACGAAAAAACAGCTCGACAACGCCGCAACCGACCTTGCAAACTACAAAGACGAACTTACGCAAAAGGGCATTTCGATACAGAGCGGCGAATTACAGCTTCAAATCCAGAAAATTCAGGAACAGGCAAAACTCGACGAGCTTACGCAGCAGGTGCAGTCCGCTCCCGCAAACCTTGAAGAGGCGCAAAAAAAACGCGCCGAAGCGGATGCTCAGCTGACGTCCTCACTCGCCGCCGCAAGAGCGGAACTTAACGCGGCAAAGGAACTTTACGCAAAACTCGACAACATCAAATGGACGGTTTACGACCGCTCCGACACGCCGGGATACTCAAGTTACGGTCAGTCGGTGTCGAACATAAATGCTCTGTCGAATATTTTCCCGATATTTTTCTTCCTGATTGCCGCGCTCGTCTGTCTTACGACAATGACGCGTCTGGTGGAAGAGGAGCGCGTGCTTCTCGGCACATACAAAGCGCTCGGATACACTTCGTCGGCGGTAATGATGAAATATGTTGTCTACTCGTTGAGCGCGTGTATTTTCGGCACGATTCTCGGCGTTTCGATTGCGGTGTTCCTGTTTCCCTACGCCATAAATGCCGCGTACGGAATAATGTACGAGATACCGCAGCTTATTTACAAAATACCGTGGCTCGACATACTGATATGCTTCGCCTTATCGGTGGCATGCACCACCCTTTCAACCGTTACGGTGCTGACGAAAGAAATGAAACTCACGCCGAGCGTGCTGATGCGTCCAAAAGCACCGAAAGCGGGCAAACGAATTCTGCTTGAAAAGGCAGCTGCCGTTTGGAAAAAAATGAGTTTTTCAGCAAAAATCACCGCCAGAAACCTTTTCAGACACAAAATACGCTTTCTCATGACTGTTGCGGGCGTTGCCGGATGCTGCGCGCTTATTCTTGCAAGTCTTGGTATGCTTGATTCCGTGTCGGCGATACTTACGAAACAATACGGCGAAAATGCAATCTCAAAATACGACTTTCAGATAGTTTTTGACAATGCGCAAACCACCGGGACGCACACGGCGGCATTTAACGCCGCCGCATCGGATGCGGGAATCAAAGATTTAGCGTTGACTGCAATGAAATCGATGACGGCGTTCGGTACGGACACGGATAAGAAAACCGATGTTTATATTTTTGTTCCCGAAAATCCCGCCGATCTGCCGACATTTATAAATCTGAGAAACAGGCAGACGGGCGAACAGCTCACGCTTGACGACTCAGGCGCAATAATAACGGAAAAGCTCGCAAAAACGGCAAACGTCGAACCGGGTGATGCAATCAATTTCTCCGACTCGGACGGGAACGTGTACAGCGTAACCGTAAGCGCGATAGCCGAAAACTACACATTCCACTACATTTACATGACCGAAAGCGTATACCGCACGGCGACATCCCGCGAACCGGAATATTTCTACGCAATCGGCAAACTGTCGGACAATATCGTATCGGACAATGCGGACGCAACCGCGACGGCAAAGGGACGTCTTGCCTCCGACATGGTGCTTACCGACGGAATAACCGCGCTTGCGTATACATCGGATACGACAGAAAGCATCGGACACATAACGGACGCGCTTTCATGGGTTGTACTGCTGTTCGTATTTTCGGCAACCGTTTTGGCGTTCGTCGTGATTTACAATCTTTCGAACATCAATATCATAGAGCGCAACCGTGAACTTGCAACGCTCAAGGTTCTCGGCTTCACCGACAGGGAAATGAACGCATACATATACCGTGAAAACATAATTCTTTCGGCAGTCGGCATCGTGTTCGGCATTGCGCTCGGCATTGTGCTGCACAGGCTGCTGATTACGTACACATCCATCGATACGGTAATGTACGGTCAGACGATAAGTTGGCACAGTTATCTCATTGCATGCGGACTTACGGTTCTGTTTATAATATCGGTGAACTTCATACTCCGCAAAAAGATAAAAACCATCGACATGGTTTCGTCGCTCAAATCGGTAGAATAAAAACGCCTCGTTTCGGAAACGAAAATCCGAAGCGGAGCGTCAAAAAAAGACGGGGACTTCGGCTCAAACCGAAATCTCCGCCTTGTTTTATTACTGTTTTGCTTTCCTGTTTTATTCTATTGTTACTTTACTTCGTCGAAGTGCATTACAACGCTGCTGCCGTCATTCGTGCATATGCTGTGAAGATTTATGCCGGCGTTCATGAGCAGTGCGCCCGAACGAACCTTGCCGTCAAAGTCGTTCACGTATTTTTTGTCGGGATCAAGTCCTTTGAGCTTGATAACAAAGTTTTTCTCCGTCCTTGCGAACTTAACGACAAGCGTCAGCATCGCCTGCGTTTTTTCTTCGTTTACGAATTCCCATGCGCACTTGTAGGGATTATCCCACGGGGAGATTATGCGGTAAAGGTCGCCGTAGTGAATAAGGTCGTAGTACTTGTGATAGTCGTCAATCTGACCGCGAATTTCCTCACGCGCCTCTTCGCTTATCTTTGCAGGGTCAAGCTCGTAACCGAACGAACCCCACATTGCAACGTTGCGTTTCGTTTCATAACCGGTACGTCTGCTCGCAGAAACATGCGCACTCTGAACGGACGCGGGATAGCATACGGACGAACCGAACTGAATATCCAGTCTTGACAGGGCGTCGGTATTATCGGAGCACCATATCTGCGGAGAATAATACATCATTCCGGGGTCATATCTTCCGCCGCCGCCGGAGCAGTTTTCAAACAGCAGATCCGGGAACGCCTTTGTAATTCTGTCCATCAAATCATATGTGCCGAGAATAAAACGGTGGAAGAACTCCTTCTGTCTTTCGGGCGGAAGAAGCGCGGAACCAGCCTCCGTGATGTTGCGGTTGAAATCCCACTTGATATAGTCAATCGCGTTGTTTCCGAGAATATCGCTCATTATATTAAACAGATAATCTCTCACGTCCTCACGCGTCATGTCCATGACGTACTGCCATCTGCCGACGCTGCGGTCGCGGTTGGGAACATGAATGCACCAGTCGGGGTGTTTTCTGTATATATCCGAATCGGGAGATATCATTTCGGGTTCGTACCAGATGCCGAACATAAGACCGAGCTCTTTTACGCTGTCGATGAAAGCCGTCATGCCGTTTGCGAACTTTTTCGAATCCACGAACCAGTCGCCGAGCGAAGAACGGTCATTGTCACGGTGACCGAACCAGCCGTCGTCCATAACGAGCATTTCAATGCCGGTATCCTTTGCCCATTTTGCGATATCGTAGAGTTTTTTATCATCGAACGACATACCCGTACCTTCCCAGTTATTGACGAGAAGAGGACGCTTAAGGTGTTTCCATTTGCCGCGGATAAGGTTGTTGTTGTAAAGACGATGGAAAGTACGGCTCATGCCGCCGAGTCCTTCGTTTGAGTAAACAAGAACGGCTTCGGGCGTGTAAAAACTCTCGCCGGGAGCAAGAGTCCAGCCGAAATCGGTCGGATTTATACCCATCATTACTCGTGTGCAATTATTGAAATCGACCTCAGCTTCGCAGAGATGATTGCATGAATAAACGAGATTGAAGCCGTACGCATCGCCGAAGTCCTCCGTGCCGTCATGCGCAATCAGCGCCATAAAGGGATTTTGCTGCGCCGATGACGTTCCTCTGCGGCTGCCTACGCCCTGATATCCGTGAGCCAGCGGACGTCTTTCGAAATTACGTTCGCTGCAATGTCTGCCGTAAAGCGTAATGAGGTCATAATCGCTGCTGTCCATATCAAGACAAAAACTCATAACCTTTTCTATTTCAAAAGTCTTGTCTGACGTGTTTTTCACAACGACCGAGCGCGTCATGGCGGAGAGCTTCTCAAAAACGGTATAAATAAGCGTTGCCTGTGCTCCCGTCACCTTGTCGAGAGTAACCACCTCAAGCGTTGTGCAGTCGCCGTCATCGTTGGCGTACAGTGCGGGCAGTCCGGGCAGTGCCGGTTTGCCGGGATAGATTTTATGCGACACGTAACGAACATCGGTAGACGCGTTGCCGTCAGCGTTTCTTACCTGCAGAGCTGAAATTCTCATATCTCCGCAGCCGTTGCATCCGATTTCCATCGGGTATACGTCAGCCGAAAAATCGGTATGCGCAAGGTGCGGGTTTGATGCGCTGAATGATGCGTACGCGTACCGTTTCTCGTAACCGTCAAACTCAATATCGGGAACATATGCGCCGTAATAAAGATGTATAAGATAATTTTCGTCATAAATCTTAAACACATATGATGATGTCGGCGTGTCGAGTTTAAAAATCTTTTTTGATTCGTCGAATGATATAGGCATTCATTTTCCACCTTTCCTGTTTGAACTTTTACACGCGGCGCAAAACGCCGTTCACGTGAAAGCTCTTTTTTTTTTGCATATAAAACAGTTGAATTCAATTTTCAAATGTTCATAACCGTAACTTTTTTTGTTAACTTTTTTGTTTACACTTTTTTATGTTGAAAAATCGCTTTTCTGAAAAACAAAAATCCTGAAACAAAGTGAAACGTTCAAGCTGTCCGCAGCTGCAAGCCTTTCGACCCCAGACGGCGGCGTATGACAGCAATAAGGCGTCATATTAAACAACATTCGGATGTCTTCGCCCGTATTCAGACAGATTCTGTCGTTCACATCGTATTCTTCGATGATTTGCATTCCGCCTTCCGACGGGTCGCGCACTTCGTTCAAATAGGGAATGTCGTACAAAAGTTCCTTCAATTCAAACAAGTGCTCCGCACCGGCGACGACGCTTACAAGGATTCCGTCCGCAGTGAGAATGCGCGTAAATTCCGGTTTGCAAAACGGCGCAAACAGATGAAAAGCGCAATCGACCGTGCCGTCGGCAACGGGAATCGACGTCATGTTGGCAACGGCATAGCCAACCGACCGGTTTTGCTTTGACGCACGTTTCACCATTTCACGCGAGAGATCGAAACCGAGCACATTTGACTCCGGAAATCGATTCTTAAAAAAGGACGAGTAGTGCCCCTCACCGCAGCATATGTCAAGCACACGTCCCGACGCACCGTGCCGTTCGGCTATCCGACATAATTCACGCGAAAGCGCATCAAAATATCCCTTTGATAAAAATGCGCGGCGGCAGCGAGCCATGTCGGCACTGTCGCCCGTCAGCGCACCCGGCTTGCTGCCGGTGAGCAAATTGACGTAACCCTCTTTTGCAATATCGAACGAATGACCGCAGCCGCACACAAACGATGCGCCTGTATTTTTAAGCGGAGAACCGCACACGGGACATATAAAACCGTATGAATTGTCTGTTACCATAATAAAAAAGCAGTCATACCTCACTGAAAAAGCCGACGCATCATTTCAAATACGTCGGCATCATTTTTTTGACAAGCGTTCGTTATTTAGTTCGCGGTTGCAGCTGCCGCTTCCGCCTTTTTCTTTGCGAGCGTTGAAGGACGCTCGTCATACGGAATAAGAAGTTCCGAAACGTCTTTATATTTGACCTGAATGTTCTTCTTCTTGTAAATGACGTTTACTGCGATCATTGCCGCATAAAGTACAAGAACAAGAATGTACGCCCACGGCATTACCGTTCCGCTGAAGACATCGGGCACGGCGGCGTTAAGTTTGGAAACCATAACAGCATACGAGGAAAAACTCACGGTGGCAAACACCGCACCTATTACGGGGAATGCAATATTGCGGCGGAAACCTCCGGGCGAACATGAAAGAGTCAGCATAAGCCAGCCTATAAGACTCGTAACCGCCACACCGAGCATGCCGACAACGGCAAGCGTCCAGCAAACCATTGCGGACCCGAGAAGTTCAGTGCCGCACAGAGCCTTGAGAAGATCAAAATCCAAACCTTTGTCAATTATGAATTTGACAACCGAAATCAATCCGACCGTTTCGGAATGCTCCGCAAAAGGCAAAGTAAAATTCAATTTGCCCGACGGAATAATCATAGCCGCAATCGGCATAAGTCCGAGAACAAGACGAACGACAGACAGCGGATGCCCGATAAGCGAAAACTTGAGGCGATCGTATTTCGGCTGCGTCAGCGCGTGGCGATACTCCGCCGCATCGGCTTCTTTCCTCAAACGTTCCTCGTTGCCGTAGTACATGACGTTGACGCCACACATGGGACACTCCGGACGCCAATCGCGAATCCTCAGCTTGTAATTACATTTAGGACAATACTCTGCCATTAGTTCTTCACCGTTCCTGATAAACATTTCTACGAAAAATTTTATCACACTGCAACGGAATTTACAAGGGCAACAAAAATTTTTGTCGGAAGTGTTAATTATTCAAGCATGGTTTTGTCTATATTGACATGATACGGTTCGCTCAACGCAAGAATCTGCTCCGAAGTAATGCAGCGTTTTTTACCGCCGCAGGACATCACCTTAACGAGCATTTCCGCAGACTTTTCGATAGTATCCATAAGTCCGAAAGCCGTGTCGAAATCGGGACCCGCGCAGAAAATGCCGTGATGCGCCCAAATGACCGCGTCGTACTTTTTAATTTTCTCGCCGGTCGCGTAAGCGATATCGGCACTGCCGCACACCATCCACGGGAGAACGCCTATGCCTGCGGGGAAAACTATCGGGCACTCTGTTATCATTTCCCAAATTTCTCTTGTAAATGTCTTGTCGTCAAGCGGGAGAATAAACGTAAGAGCTACGATGTTTGCGGGATGAGCATGCATTATGACGCGGTACTCGCCGTTCGTAAGCTCCTTTTTTATCGCGTGGTTAAGCAGGTGCGTCGGCAGTTCGCTCGTCGGCACGCCGCCCTCGTTAAGTCCCCATACAATTCTGTAGTTCTCGCCTTTTTCGTCAAGCTTAACGATACAGATGTTATTTTCGGGTTCGCGAAGAATATTTTTATAGTATTTTCCGCTGCCCGTCACCATAAAGCACTCGCCTGCAAGCGACGGAACACAAAGGCCTATCGGCTTTTCGGGAGCGTCATACGAATAGAATTTTTCGCACTCGGCAACTTCTTCCGGCTTCATTCTGTAGCTCATGTTTCCGCCGTTTCTCTCGTTCCATCCCTTTAGCCATGACTGATGGCACGTATCGATAAAATATTTGACAAATTTAAGTTCAAGAATACTGTTCATTGTTTTTTACTGTCCTTTTCAGTGATTTATTTTTTAAGCGCGATGGCTTTTTTTGCTTTTGCGGCAATATTCTGCGCGTTGAGTCCGAAAATTTCAAGCAGCTCGAGTGCGGGTCCCGATTTGCCGAAAGTATCTTCAACTCCTACGCGCAGTACGGGAACGGGGCATTCCTCCGCAACAACCTCGGCAACTGCACAACCCAGTCCGCCGATAATATTGTGTTCCTCGGCGGTAACGATGCACCCGGTAGTTTTAGCCGCGTCGATAATGATTTCACGGTCAATAGGTTTAATCGTAGCCATGTTGATAAGCGACGCACTGATTCCCTCGTTTTTGAGAAGTTCAACCGCCTGTATGGCTCTTTCCACAAGAAGACCGGTTGCAATCACCGTAACGTCAGTACCTTTATTAAGATAAACGCCCTTGCCTATTTGGAATTTGTAGCTGTCATCGAAGACCCTCGGCACGGCAAGACGTCCGAAACGCATGTAAACGGGTCCGTCGTGCTCCGCAGCCGCAAAAACGGCAAGCCTTGCCTCGACATCGTCGGCGGGATTGATTATCGTCATGCCGGGGATGGTGCGCATAAGTCCAATATCCTCGCAGCACTGGTGGCTTGCGCCGTCCTCACCGACCGAAATGCCCGCATGCGTTGCGCCTATCTTGACATTGAGGTGGGGATAAGCTATGGTGTTTCTTATCTGTTCAAACGCTCTGCCGGCAGCGAACATTGCAAACGAGCTTGCAAAAACGGTGTAGCCTGCCGTTGCCATGCCTGCCGCAACACCCATCATATTGCTCTCGGCTATGCCGCAGTCGATAAAACGATCGGGAAACGCCTTTTTGAACATTCCGGTTTTGGTTGCAGCCGCAAGGTCAGCATCAAACACGATGAGTTTATCATTCTTTTCGCCAAGCTCGACAAGTGCTTTTCCGTAAGCATCTCTTGTAGCCGTTTTGATTACATCTGCCATTTTTCGCTCTCCTCCTTATTCTGCATCAATCAATGCGAGTTCAGCATCAAGTTCCGCCATAGCTTCGTCATACTGCTCTTTATTGGGAGCACTGCCGTGCCAGTTCACTTTGTTTTCCATGAACGAAACGCCCTTGCCCTTTACAGTCTTCATAATAATTGCGGTGGGTTTGCCCTTTGTTGCCTTTGCTTCTTTGAAGGCTTTTTCTATCTCATCGAAGCAATGACCGCAGATTTCAATTGTGTGGAAACCGAATGCGGCGAATTTTTCGGGAATCGGATAGGGGGAATTTACCTCTTCGACGGTACCGTCAATCTGAAGATCGTTGTTGTCAACTATGACGGTAAGGCTGTCGAGATGCTTTGCCGCTGCGAACATCGCCGCCTCCCAGACCTGACCTTCCTCAAGTTCGCCGTCGCCGAGAATGGTGTAAACTCTGAATTTGCCGCCCTCGCGTTTCGAAGCAAGAGCCATACCGGCAGCGACTGAAATTCCCTGACCGAGCGAACCCGTGCTCATATCAACGCCGGGGATGTAATTCATGTTGGGATGTCCCTGGAGATATGAATCCGATTTACGGAGCGTCTTGATATCTTCCCGCGGGAAATACCCTCGCGCCGCAAGTGCGGCATACAGTGCGGGTGCGGCGTGACCTTTCGAGAGAACGAGTCTGTCCCTCTCGGGGCTATTCGGCGCTGAGGGATTGATGTTCATCTCCATAAAGTAGAGATATGCGAGAACATCCGCTATCGAAAGCGATCCGCCCGGGTGACCGCTCTTGGCATTGTATGTGCCCTCGATAATGTCTTTTCTCATAAGACAGGCGACTCTTCTGAGCTTGTTTTTCACTACTTTGTCCATTAAAAGCACTCTCCTTTTTTTATATCATTTTTGCTTTTGCTTTGTTCTGCATTTTCAATGTCCGCGTCTGTCACACCGTACCTGCGGAGAAACTCCGTAAAATACGGAGGCAGCGGCGCATTGAACTCGAGGGATTGACCGGAAACGGGATGCACGAAACCTATTACGGCGGCATGCAGACACTGACCCGAAAGTCCGAATGTCCTTTTTGCGTCGCCGTAGACCGTATCACCCGCGACGGGGTGTCCGATATAGGCGGCGTGAACCCTTATCTGATGCGTCCGTCCCGTTTCAAGCGTGAAACGGACGTAATCAAAACAATTAAAACTTAAAAGCGTTTCATAATGCGTAACGGCGTCACGCGGATTCAAACCGTTGACCGCCTGTTTTTTTCTGTCATTCCTGCTTCTGCCGAGCGGCAGGTTTATTGTGCCGCACCGCTGCGGCATGTGCCCTGTCACGATGGCGCGGTACTCACGCTTAAACGAATGCGTTTTTATCTGTTCGGCAAGACCGCGATGCGCTTCATCGGTTTTTGCGACTATAAGCAGTCCAGACGTGTCCTTGTCTATCCTGTGAACTATCCCGGGGCGAATCACGCCGTTTATCGACGAAAGCCGTCCGCCGCAGTGGTACAGCAGCGCATTTACAAGCGTTGAGTCGGGGTTTCCGGCCGCAGGATGCACCACCATTCCTTTGGGTTTGTTGACAACAAGCAGACTGTCATCCTCATATACGATGTCTACGGGTATGTTTTGCGGCACGGCATCGAGAATTTCAGGGTCGGGCACTTTGATTTCGATACTGTCGCCGCACGAGAGCTTTGTCTTTTTGTCGGGAATGCATCCGTTCACGGCAACACCGCCCGATTCTATGATTTTTTGCACCGCAGAACGGGAAAGCTCCTGTGCCAGTGCCGGAATCGCCTTGTCGAGCCGCTGTCCCGCGCACTCCGCCGGTACAACCAGAGAAAGAAGCGTCATTTCGAG
Organism: bacterium; assembly: GCA_963657065.1. Lineage (GTDB taxonomy): Bacteria > Bacillota > Clostridia > Oscillospirales > Acutalibacteraceae > RUG806. The sequence goes on along the minus strand of CAVKLD010000013.1, from coordinate 654 downwards.
TCACCGCCGTTTTCATCCGCCGCGGCGTCGGGTTCGGCTGCCGCAGACGGATTCACCGTCCCTCTCGATTTCTCCGCTTTTTCTCTTTTTGCGTCTTTTATAATCTCGTATATCAGGTAAACTATTATTGCGCCGCATGAACATGTTATAAGGATGTCCGCGAAGTTAAAGATTGGAAAATCAATGAACAGAGTCATTATATAGTCGATAACATAACCGCGCGTCAGTCTGTCAAGCAGATTGCCCATTCCGCCGGCAATGATAAGCGGAACGCATATGTCATATATCTTCGGCTTGTTCTTTATCGCGAACAGCAGCACCAGCCCCGCCGCCATAACAACTCCGGTGACAACCGAAAGCGCGTCGGTCGAAGTGTTGAACATACTGAACGCTGCGCCTGTGTTTTCGGCATAGCGGAGTCCCAGAAAATTTTTGACAAGCACAACCGTTGCGTTGCCGTACAAACGCTGTGCAGCCGCATTTTTGATAATGCGGTCAATCCACACAAGAATGCCGACCGAAACAAGCTGAACGGCAAATTTTAAAATTCGTTTTGATAGATTTTTCAAAATCCGCCTCCGTTATTTCTTCTTCTTGTTTTTGCGCTTTTTCTTCGCGGCATTTTCTTTCTCGTGATGCTGTTCGGTATTATTT
>CAVKLD010000012.1:0-35987 GCA_963657065.1 bacterium | reverse complement strand
AATAACTCCCAGAAAATGTTTTACCATTCTCTGAGAGTTTATTTGTAATTTTACTGTATTGCTGTTCGTACCAAATCACTTTTGGTAAATCTTTTGGTAGAACTTACACCAAAAAGCTCGGGAACCCGCATAAATACTGGATTTTACTTATCCAAAGATTTCATCGTCGGGAACAGCAGCACATCTCTTATTGCGGCGGAGTTAGTGAGCAGCATTACCATTCGGTCGATGCCGAAGCCGATGCCGCCCGTGGGAGCCATGCCGTATTCAAGTGCGGTGAGGAAGTCTTCATCTGTATGATTTGCTTCTTCGTCGCCTTGTTTGAGAAGTTCCTCTTGCGCCTTGAAACGCTCGCGCTGGTCGAGCGGGTCGTTAAGCTCGGAGTATGCGTTTGCCATTTCCCAGCCGTTCATAAAGAACTCAAAGCGTTCGACGTAATCGGGATTTTCGGGCTTTCTCTTTGTGAGTGGGGAAATTTCAACCGGGTGATCCATAAGGAAAGTGGGTTGTATCAAGTGTTCCTCGACGTATTCTTCAAAGAACAGATTGAGGATGTCGCCTTTTTTGTGGCGTGCTTCAAATTCTATGCCTTTTTCCTTCGCGAGAGCTTTCGCTTCATCGTCGGTTTTTATTTCGGAGAAGTCTATGCCGGCATATTTTTTGACCGCATCCGTCATTGTTATTCTTTCGAACGGCTTGCCAAGATCCATCTCCACGCCGTTATACGCGATTTTTGTCGTGCCGAGTACTTCCTGTGCGACAAAACGGTAGAGATTTTCGGTGAGATCCATCATGCCGTGATAATCGGTGTAGGCCTGATAAAGCTCCATGAGTGTAAACTCTGGGTTGTGACGCGTGTCGAGTCCTTCGTTTCTGAATACTCTGCCTATTTCGTAGACTTTTTCCATGCCGCCGACGATAAGACGCTTCAGATAAAGTTCAAGCGAAATGCGCAAACGGAGATCTTCGTCAAGAGCATTGAAATGCGTTTCAAACGGACGCGCAGACGCACCGCCGGCATTTGCGACAAGCATGGGCGTTTCGACCTCGATAAAATCCTGTGAATCGAGATATTTTCTTATTGCTCGTATTATCTTGGAGCGTTTTATAAACGTGTCCTTGACCTCGGGATTCATGATGAGATCCACATAACGCTGTCTGTAACGGGTGTCGACGTTTGTGAGACCGTGGTATTTTTCGGGGAGGGGGAGAAGCGACTTCGAGAGTAGTCTGACGCTTTTTGCGTGAACCGATATTTCACCCGTTTGAGTTTTGAAAACAAAACCCTTTACTTCGACAATGTCGCCTATATCATATTTTTTGAAAAACGCGTATTCTTCTTCGCCGATATCGTCGCGTCTTACATAGACCTGCATTCTGCCGTCTCTGTCCGCAATGTTCATAAATGCGGCTTTACCCATCGGGCGTTTTGACATTATTCTGCCGCAAAGACTCACGTTCTTGCCTTCCAACTCCTCAAAATTCGCGGTAACGTCGGAAGTGTGCATTTCCTGTTCGGCGGTCGTTATGACGAACGGATCTCTGCCCGCGTCCTTGAACGCCTGAAGTTTGTCAAGACGAACTTTGCGAAGCTCATTGTCATTTTGACGCGGCGTGTCGTTTTGTAGGGTGTTTTTTTCTTCAGCCATAATCATTTCCAATTGCCGATTCGGGCAAATCCTTTCAGTTGATATCTTCCTTTGAAATTTCGAGAACCGTAAGTTCAATGTTTCCCGTAGGGGCTTCAACGATAACGCGGTCGCCGACCTTGTGTCCCAAAAGCGATTTGCCTATGGGGGATTCGTCGGAAATTCTGTTTTCCACAGGATTTGCCTGCGGAGAACCTACAATTTGATAAACGTCCGTTTCGCCGTATGTCTTGTCCTCGACTTTAACGAAAAGTCCGGTTTCCACCTTGTCGGTCGTGAGAGCACTCTCATCAAGTACGGTAGCGTGCGCAAGCATGTACTCGAGTTCGGCGATACGCGCTTCGAGTTTTGCCTGGTCGGATTTTGCTTCGTCGTATTCAGCGTTCTCGGAGAGGTCGCCGAAGGATTTTGCCTCCTTGATTTTTTCGGCGATGTCATTACGTCCGTTTGAACGCAAGTCTTTAAGTTCCGCCTTATACTTTTCTATGACTTTAAGAGGTAATACATATTCGTCTGCCATTTGTTGTCAATCCTTTCTGAATTCAAATACAAATATACATTTTATTTTCCGCGCGGCGGTTTGTCAAGTGAAATTTAAGCTGACGAAAGTCGAACCCATGCCGCCCGTCAGCGTCCCCTTCGGCACTTTTCGCCCTTTTTGTCTAGACCCCAGTCAGCTTAACCTTTTGCCGCTGCGATTATTTGTTTGATGTACTCGACAAAACTGTCGGATGTTCCGCCTATTTGCTCGATAAGGTTAAACACCGCCTGAGCGACCGATGCCGGAATTTTTTTAAGATCGGAGTAGTCTTTCTTGTCGGTATTATCGGTTTTACCTGTGTTATCCGTGTCGTCGGGGGCTACTGTGTCATTCGTCTTATCCGCTGTGTTGCCGCCGTCGTTTGTATCGGGATTTTCCGTGTCTTCCGAATCGGGACGTTCGGTGTTGACTATCTTTATTTTTTTGCCTTCGGGCACTTCCGAAAATGTCGGATCAAGCTGCACAGCCATTCGCAGAATGAGTCTTGCGTCGGTCACGTCGATGTCACCGTCAAAGTCAACGTCGCCGTATATAAGTCCGTCCGTTTCCTTGATTACTTCGAGCTGCACCGCATGACGCAGTGCTGCGCGTGCATCGGTTACGGTAACGGCTGTATCTCTGTCAATATCTCCGAAAAGGCGGTCATTGTAGTTTAGATTGTCTATTACTGTTCGGACGATATACTTGATTTCAAGTTTGTAGTCATTCAGGATATCCTCCGCCGTGACGGTAGGCTTGTTAAGTCCCGTAAGTATCGTGTTTGCAAGTGCAAAACCGGAGTCAACGAAGCTGAATGTGAAGCCTTCGTTTTTGTAGACGGCATCGAGAATCTGCAGTAAATCATAAAGCGATGCGGAAAATTCATACGGAACCTCCGACAGATATTTTGAAAGCGTGCCGTCTTCGTTGAAATACAGTTCTGCTTTGCTGCGTCCGTATTTGAAATTGCTGAATTTAACGTCCAGATTGACCGGATCGCCGCTGCCGCTGATGATTACCGGGGCAATGGTTCCATCCGAGATGGAAAAGACCTTGTTTCTTGACGAATTGACCTCCTTTGCGGATTCCGAAACGCCGTACAAAACCTGAATGCCGAGAATTGTGTCGGAGTTCGCCTGACTGTAGGCAACCGTGAGATCAAAATCCTTGTCTTCCGGCGTAAGCAGCGATACGCTGCTTTGACCGTAAAGGGGAATGTAGTTGTCGCGGTTTTCGCCTTTGTAGAACGTCATCGAATCAAAATCCAGTACGCCTTCGCCGAGAAGCACTTCAATAAAACTTTTCGTTACGGAGGAGTTGCTCTTGAACATTCCGTCGAAGATGGGAACTATCCATTTCTTTATGCCGTCGTCCACTTCTTCGTATCCGCCGTTGCTGCTTTCAACGGTTATCCCGTCTTTTTCTGCAAGTCCGGATTCGTTTGTCACGACACAGTACGGCGTGTCTTTCTTTAACGAGTTTGCCTGTTGTGAAAACATCGTCACGTATTTTGACCATTCGTCCGGCTGCGTTTCGGCATCTATAACCGTTGCTTCGGTTTTGTCGGAAACGACCGATGCCGCCGGAACAGACGGAATGAAAGACAGCACCATGACTGTTGACGCAATTGCGGAGATTATGCGTTTTGCAGTGTTTGTTGACATTTTTTTTGCACCTCCCGAAAATTATTTTATGATGTTCAATTTTACCATTACGAGCGCACCTGCTATGGCGGCAACTATCGTTACAAACATGAGTGTTCCCACTCCGAGTGTCGGAGCGAACAGCAGTACGATGACACCGACGGCGATGGGGAAAACGGAAATTTTCCAGTGTTTTCTGAAATAGCTTGCGCCGAGTGCGCCGAAAAGTGCGCTTGTCACATACGAAAACGCAGGACGCAGAGCCGTGTTTTCACGCAGCGCAGGTAAAACAGGTGAAAACAGCAAGACGCCCGCAGCGATAATTAAAGTTGTCGTTATTGCCGACGAGCCTATCGCTATGGTAGCTATAACTTCGCCTTCTTCGGAATTCGGCTTTACTTTTGCCTTTTCCATTGCATTGAGTCCGCACGGGAGCTTGAGATTGGTAATGTTTCCGGTGACGAAACTCAGGTACGTGCCGCCTGCTCCGAGCATGGGCGTGTAGGTGATGACTTCCACTATTGCGGTTGTCCAGTAAATGAGTATTACTTTTGTCAGCGCGCTGAAAACGGTTTTCGCTTCCGGCCACGCGCCGTAGTATACGCTGAAGCCGAAAGGCAGCGACAACAGCACCAAAAGTGCTCCGACTGTCCAGATTCGTCCCCATGTGTGGATTGTATCAAGATATGTTCTTTCCGGTTTTGCGTTTGTTTTTTTGTTCATGATGCCGCACCTCCCCACCAGGTGAACGATGTAATGCTTTCGGGCAGTGTCACCGTGAGAAGAATGCACACGCCCATCGCCGCGAAAATGCTTATCGGCAAAGCGAACATTTCAAGTTTTTCGAGCTTGAATTTGTGACAGACGCCCTCAAGCACAAGCATTATGACTATTGCTGATACGAGCGTTGCTATCGACATGAAACCGGCGTCGGAAGTTCCGTCGGAGGATTTTCCGTTTATCGAAACCGCGATGAACGCGGCGATAATACCGATAAACGCGGCAGCCGATGCATTGTCGGCAAGTTTTGAGTTCTTTTCGTTTTTCGAAACCATGCCGCCGATTTTTTTCTGAATGAATTTGCAAAAAATCGGGACAAGGAACAGCGCAAAACTTGTGCCGACCGTCATTACCCACATTACCGCCGAAAATTGTTCGGGGTCGGTGACTTCTATGTTGATGTTTGAACCGAACTGTTCAAGCATGGTGCTTGCGGCAACCGTTTCGTAGGCGAGGTTGCCGATGACGCTCAATCTTATCCACGGCAAAACGATTCCGAGCGCGGACGAGAGAACCAGCACGGTTGCAAGGATTGAAATAGCCGGCGCGATTGTGAAAAGAGCCGCACTGATGATTGTGTTCTTGAGTGTTTCCTTTGAAATTCCGAGCTGCTTCGCCCTTTTCCATGCTTTCGCCATGAAAAACACGGACTCGACCACGATGAAGCCGATGATGAATGCAGCCATTGCATACATGAAACCGCTTTCCTTAAAGTCGGACATACAAGACCCCCATAACGCATTTTTTTGAATTGTTGGTATTTATTTGGAGTGTTCGGGACTCCGTCCCGTCCGGGAACGGCTGTTCCTCGGAAAATCGCCGACGGTACAAGGGAGTGTATTACCCCGTCAGCTTAAACTATATATTAACACATCGGGAGTGAGCAGTCAACGGAAAATCGCACTTTTCCTGTGCTTTACAAAACGATTTTTTTATGTTATCATTTTATTCACCACATATGGAAACGAGGTAAATCGTATGTTCTATACGGCTCCGTCAATTCTTTCAAGCGATTTTTCGCGTCTCGGCGAGGAAGCGCACATGTGTGCCGAAGCAGGCGCAGATATGCTCCACATTGACGTTATGGACGGTCACTTCGTGCCGAATATCACGCTCGGCGCACCGATAGTCAAGTCTTTGCGAAAATGTTCCGATTTGTTTTTTGATGTTCATCTGATGATAAGTGAGCCTTTGAAGTACATCCCGGATTTTGTTAAAGCGGGTGCTGACCTTATTACCGTTCATGAAGAATCGGACGGCAGTACGGACGACGCTGTCAACATGATAAACGATGCCGGCGTGAAGTCGTGCGTTGCGTTAAAACCCGCCACGCCCGCCGAAGCTGTTTTTCCTTATCTCGATAAACTCGATGCCGTACTTGTCATGACCGTCGAGCCGGGATTCGGCGGGCAGAGCTTTATGGCGGATATGATGCCGAAAGTGCAAAAAATACGGGGTGAGATTATACGCCGCGGTCTGAACGTCGATATTGAAGTTGACGGCGGCATTACCGACAAAACCGTGGCTGAGGCGGCGAGGGCAGGCGCGAATATGTTTGTTGCCGGCAGTTATTTCTTCGGTGCGGAGAACAGGGCGAAAGCCGCCGTGCTGCTTAAAGAAGCGGCTCAAAAAGCCGTTCTGTGATTATTTTGGTAAACGCAATGTGTATTTGACGTTGTTTTCAGAGCTTTGACAGCATATGTACGGCGTCGCAGCCGCGCAGCAGTTTTCCTTTTTCGCGGCATTGCGCGAGTTTTAACGGTACGGATGCCGAACATACGCCGTAATATTCGGGCAGAATGCGTGAAATTCGCTCCTTGTTTTCTTCGTCGGGAAAAATAAACAGTTCGTACCGTCCGTCCCGCAGGTATAGGTCGGAACGAATGTCCCCGACGGCGCGTGAAAACGCCGCAAGTTCATTTGCTGTATCGGCGTTTACAAGCGCAGCGGACGAAATGTTTTTTACGAGTTGTTTTACACCCGCCGTACCCGATGAACCGTGCGGCAGCATCGTGAATGCGATAATGCATCCGCCCGTTCCGTTATCAAACGCTTCTATGAGTACGCGTCCCGACATATCAATGTCGATGCCGTCGGCACGCATTTCTTCGATGATATGCCACAAAAACATTCGCGTTTCCCTCTTTGAATAGTCGAGTGAGGCGAAGTCCGCGCCGATATTTTCCATTTCGTCGGCGGATATTTCCGCTTCGATTCGGTAGTCGTTTTTTACGGTTATATTCAATCTGTATCAGCTCCTTTTGGGTTCTGCTACTATTCTATTCCGTACAATATTCAAAGGCAACACAAAATATAAGGAAACGCAAGTGAGATTTTCCGTTGATAACGGCAAAAAGCATCCGCGCCGCGCCGCTTCATCATGCGCCGCAGTGTGTAAAAACAGTTCTTCAAGGGTGCCGTCATAAGAGCATCCGGAAAAAAAGAAGTCATGAAAAAAATAGGAAAAAGAAAAATGTCGGGGCAGCGCGGAAACGCAGCGAAAAACGAGTCGTTCTACATTGCCCGCGGCGAAGACAACAAAAAATATTTCCGTCTTCGGAAAAAGAAAGCCGAAGCGAAAAGAGAAAAGCAAACTCTTGCCGAACAGTCGCGTGAGATTTTTGAGCGCAAGAAAAATTCTGCTCCGGAGAAAAAAGCTCCGTATACTTCACGTACACGCGGATACTACAGATTCTCGAAAGATTATCCGTCAAACGTGGACGCAAACCTTTTCCGTGAAAATTTGAGATACGGAAAAAAAACTCTTACGCGTCATGCCGTAATTGCCGCAGTATGCTGCGTTCTGGCTTTCTGCGCCGGGTTTATTCCCGCCCGGACGGCAATGTTTATCTCTGCGTTTCCCGTTGAGAATGAAACAACCGCGCCGACCGAGGAAAACGGTAATACATTTGAGCTTGAGGGAATACTGATATCATATGATGAGCTGAGGAGCGGCGACTCCGCAGCAATCATTTCAAAACTGAACGCCAACGGATGCGGCACGGCTGTTTTTGAGTTCAAAAACGACAGCGGTTACTGCATCTTCAACACAGGCGCATTTATAGGAGCATCTGCAGACAGGCGCATTGCAAACGCATATGATACCGTGAACGCCGTGAAGGCGGCAGGATTCTCGACCGCAGCGTACATAAGCTGTTTTCTGGATTCATGCGCACCCGTTTCCGACTACACATACGCTGTCAGAAGCGGTTCTGCAGAGGGCGGCGCGTGGCGCGACAATTCTTCGCGCTGCTGGCTTAATCCGTTTTCGCAGCAGGCAAGAGATTATGTTTTATCCGTTGTGAAAGCCGCTGCCGACGGTGGCTTTTCACGCATTATCCTCGGCAATGTGTGTTTTCCGACGGATTCCGGCGAGAGTGAAGCCTTCTTCGACGGGGAATCGGAATCCGAAATCGGCAGAAACGAGCTGCTTCGGGAATTTATCGCATCGGCTGTGTCGGCTGCCGGCACGGCTTCGGTTACGGTAATGTGCGACTTGGCGGCGGTGAACGCCGATGACGACAATAATACGGGCGGCGCATCGGGTTCGCTCCTCGGAACTGCGGCGGGGTCTGTCTGCGTCGATGCGAGAGCTTCACGGGCATCGGTGAAAACCGTTATCGGTGAAAAAACCGTTACCGGAGCTTCGTCAATGCCGTACGTCCTTGTGTCGGAAACGGCGAGTTACACGCGTGAGAATATGCTTAAAACGGAAAACGCCGGCGATGCAAAAATATTTTTGCTTATCGATGGGTCGGACGAAGAGAAAATCGCAGTCGATTTGGGCAATGCCGACGGCTTCATTATTTGGTAAATGTCGCAGAAAATGATAAAACCGTGTATTTTGCGGCGGTTTAAGCGGCATTTAAGGTGCAAGATTATACTTAAGGACAGCATGGGTTCGACTTCTGTCAACTTAACACGGGGTTGATTCCCGTTCGTCTACAGCAAAACTTTGACTGATTATTCTTGATTATCGCAAAAAAGTGTAGTATAGTGTATCCTCGGAAGGAGCGAAGAAAATGAAACTTACGAAAGTTACCGCATGTGCAGCCGCGCTGCTTACCGCAGCCGTTGCCGTTACAACCTCTGCAGGATGCGGTAAAGATAAACCCGCAGACGAAACCACTGTCGAGCAGACTACCGTCGAGCAGGCTGCCGAAACGACAGAAAGTTTTGAAACAACAACGGCAGCCGCCGATTCGGAAACCGTGCCGTCTGCGGAAACGGAAGTTGCGACGGCAACAAATGATGTCACTGCGGCTGAACAGTCAACTGCAGAATCAACTACGGCAAAGGAGAATGAAACGGTGAAAGAACAGGAAAAAACGACCGCAGCGGAAAACGTTGAAAATACTTCTTCGGACAGTGTGAACGAAAACAGTGCGGGCAATGAATTTAACATTGTCATAACCGATAACTTTTACATGACAGGCGAGAGCATTGACTCGTCGGGTGCTGTCACGCCGCTCGAGATTGCAAAAACAAGCAAATCCCTTTATATGCTTTCCGACTTTGACGGCATTGCAATGGGTGCGCTCATAAACGGCGAAACGGCATACATGATTTGTCCCGAAAAAAAGATTTACCTCGAAATAACCGCAACTTTGAGCAAAACCATGGGACTTGATGATTCGGATATGTTTGATGTGTCCTCGTATTCGTTCTCCGATATAGGTTCTCTTTCAAATGCAAAAAGCACGGAGCAAAATGTCGATTTTCAAGGGGTAAAGTGTACGGCGTATACTTTTGACCGCGAAACATCACAGTCGGTGTTCTATATGAACGGAAATAAACTCGTCGGTTTTGTAACGGCGAATCTCGACGGCAGTGATCCCGTTACCACTGTTGTGTCGTCCGTTTCCGCCGAAGTTCCCGCCGACAGGATAGAACCGCCTGCCGATTACAAGAGCTATAAAGGCGTTATCGGTGCAGTCAGGTTCATGGCTGCATTGGGCATAACGGAATGATGAAAACTGCCGTGGTTACCGGCGGCGCACGGGGAATAGGCGAAGCCGTGTGCGAGCGGCTTTGCCGCGACGGCTATTCGGTCGCGGTCAACTGGTTCAGTTCCGAAAAAAAAGCCGTGTCGCTTGTAAAAAGACTTACCGATTGCGGATTTGATGCGTTCGCGGTCAGAGCCGACGTGTCACGTTCTTTTGAGGCGGATTCTCTTATTGATGCCGCCGTTGAGCGAAACGGTCGCATTGATGTGCTGGTGAATAATGCCGGTATTTCCGTGCGTTCGCTTTTTGACGAAACTACCGACGAACAGTGGCGCAGCGTCATTGAAACAAACCTGACGGGTGCATTTAACTGTGCGCGTGCGGCTTCAAAGTACATGCTCCGCCAGAAAAGCGGAAAAATAATCAATATTTCGTCCATGTGGGGTCAGACAGGCGCTTCATGCGAAGCGGCGTATTCCGCATCAAAAGCGGGTGTTATCGGACTTACAAAGGCGATTGCAAAAGAATTTGCGCCGTCCGGAATAACGGTGAACTGTGTTTGTCCCGGAGTTGTAGACACCGATATGATGGCGTCTTTTTCGGCGGAGGACAGACGGTTGATTGCGGAAGATATACCGCTGGGGCGGTTCGGTTCTCCCGAAGATATTGCGCAGGCGGTTGCATTTTTTGCTGATGAACGCTCCGCGTTTATTACGGGGCAGATATTGGGAGTAAACGGCGGAGCTGTCATATAAACGGGGACTGTCGGGTGCGAAAGGGGAAAATAAATGAAATTTCGTAAATTTTCGGCAGTGTTTGCCGCTGTTGCTGTGGCTTTATCGTTCGGCGGTTGTCTTAGATATTCGGGCGATTTGCTTCAATTAACCGTTTCCGGCGAGAACGGCGCTACGTCCGGGCAAGATTCGGAACAACGTTATACCGTCGAATATCCGAACGCAACGTTGGCGGCGGAAAGTCAAACCGCTTCGGACGTTTTGGGGACGAACGCCGATTTCTCGACAACCGGCACCACAGGCAATACCGTGTCCGAACCGGTAAATGACGCAACTGCAGCCGGTGCCGATTCTCAGACTTCGCAGCCGAACGACGTAACAGCATCAAATGCTCAGGACACTCCGAGCACAACGGTTGCGTCGAATGCGTCCGCAACTACCGTTGCGTCATCGCAAACTCAGTCCGACGCTTCGACAGTCAGCGGACTTGACGTGCTTAAAAGCGGAAACTTTTACTGGAAAGGCAGAATGCAGGACGAAACAGGTGCCGTTACGCCAACCGAAATGGCATCCACAAAGGATTCGCTTTATATGTCGACAAACCTTAACGGCGCAGATGTTGCGATGCTTATCAAGGGCGGCACAACGTATATCGTATATCCGAAAATAAAGGGTTATATGAACATGAAACTGCTTATGACGGCATCCGGCATGGATGCGGATATGTTCGATACTTCCGCACTTGATTTCAGTTCAATAGGAAGTCTTTCCGAAGCAACGTCGCAAAAAAATACGCAGTTCGACGGCAAAGACTGCGTCGGTTATGCGTTTACCGAATCCGGCGCAACAACAGAAATATTCATGTCAGGCAATTCATTTTTGGGAATGCGCTCGACCGATTCGAGCGGAAACACTCTGTCGGTTATGTATGTCGATTACCTTACGGGAACGGTTCCCGACGACAAGAGCGGCTTGCCCGCAGACTATACCGAGTATTCGGGGTTGAAAGCAATTTCATTTATGACAGAACTTGCAAAAGACATGGACATCGATACCGAAAACTGAAGAATATAAAATTTTACCCGCCGCGGCTTAAAACCTCGGCGGGCATTGTTTTATGGCGGGCTGTCAGAATTTCATTTTGCCGTTAATGAAGTCCGCAAGCTCGCTTATCGGGAGACGAACCTGCTCCATCGTATCACGGTCACGGACGGTTACGCAGTTGTCGGCGGGTGTGTTCTCGTCGCCGACCGTTTCAAAGTCGACGGTGATGCAAAACGGCGTGCCTATCTCGTCCTGACGGCGGTAGCGCTTGCCTATTGAGCCTGCGTCGTCATAGTCGCACATGAAATTCTTGGAAAGCTCGGTGTATATCTCCTGTGCTTTATCGCCGAGTTTTTTCGAGAGCGGAAGAACCGCGCACTTAAACGGTGCGAGAGCGGGATGAAGATGAAGAACGACTCTTGTGTCGTTTTTCTCCGCGTCGACGACTTCCTCGTCGTAAGCCTCGGTGAGAATGGCAAGGAAAAGTCTTTCAACGCCGAGCGACGGTTCAATTACATATGGAACATAACGCTCGTTTGTCTGCGGGTCAAAGTAATCAAGGCTTTTGCCGGAGGTTTTAATGTGCTGCGTGAGGTCGTAGTCGGTTCTGTCGGCAACGCCCCAAAGTTCGCCCCAGCCGAACGGGAACAGGTATTCAAAGTCGGTGGTGGCTTTTGAGTAGAAGCAAAGCTCCTCTTTATCGTGATCTCTCAAACGGAGATTTTCTTTTTTAATGCCGAGGGCATAGAGCCAGTCGCGGCAGAAGCTTCTCCAATAATCGAACCATTCGAGGTCGGTGCCGGGCTTGCAGAAAAATTCAAGTTCCATCTGCTCAAATTCGCGCACGCGGAAAATGAAGTTGCCGGGGGTTATTTCGTTTCTGAACGATTTTCCTATCTGTGCAACGCCGAACGGAATTTTTTTACGTGTGGTGCGCTGAATGTTTGCGAAGTTCACGAAAATGCCCTGCGCGGTTTCGGGACGGAGATACAACTCGTTTTTCGTGTCTTCCGTAACTCCCTGGAACGTCTTGAACATAAGATTGAATTGACGTATATCGGTGAAATTGTGTTTGCCGCAGTTTGGGCATGGAATATTGTGTTCGCGTATGTAGTTTGTCATGGCTTCGTTTGTCCAGCCCGCAACATTTGTCCCGTCGAAATCCTCAATAAGGTTGTCGGCGCGGTGGCGCGTTTTGCACTCGCGGCAGTCCATGAGAGGGTCGGAGAAGCCGCCGAGGTGCCCCGATGCGACCCACGTCTGCGGGTTCATGAGAATCGCGGAATCAAGTCCGACGTTGTACGGATTTTCTCTGATAAATTTCTGTCGCCACGCGTTTTTGATATTTGTTTTCAGCTCAACGCCGAGCGGACCGTAATCCCATGTGTTTGCAAGTCCGCCGTAAATTTCGCTGCCGGCGTAAACAAACCCTCTGCCCTTGCAAAGCGCGACGAGCTTTTCCATTGATTTGTCGGTATTATTCATAAAAAAACCTCCCGGAATGCGCCTTTTCCGCGATGCGGGACGCAATCGACCTTCGTATTCAAATTTCAAGTTTTGATTTTAGCAAAAAAATAATGTAAAGTCAAGAAAAAACATTGAACGCGCCGAATGCTTATGCTATACTTATAAAATATGAACTACTGTTATAACGAACAAAAGCCGCAGCGCGTGCTTGTGCTTGCGGCGGATACAGGTGAATACGATGTTTCCGCGAGCGTCGACGAACTGAAAGAGTTGATAAACACCGCAGGCGGCGAGACTGCGGGCGTTATCGTTCAGCAGCTGCCGACCGTAAATGCAGTCAGTTTTCTGGGAACGGGAAAAATCACCGAAGTCGCCGATTTTGCGCGTGCCAATGATATTGACCTTGTCGTTTGCGACAGCGAACTTACTCCGACGCAGCAGCGCGTGCTTACCGAAACGCTGAAAACGGACGTTATCGACCGCACTGTGCTGATTCTTGATATATTTGCGTTGAATGCCCGCACAAACGAGGGCAAGCTGCAGGTGGAACTTGCACAGTTGAAGTATTCACTGCCGCGTCTTGCGGGAAAAGGCGCGTCTATGTCGCGTCTCGGCGGCGGTATCGGCACACGCGGACCGGGCGAAACGAAGCTCGAAAATGACCGCCGTCACATTCGCAGGCGTATTCATGCGCTTGAAGACCGGCTTGCCTCTCTCGAAACGCGTCGGCGCAGACGCCGCGACAGACGGAAAAAGGACGGCGTGACCACCGCCGCGCTTGTCGGGTATACAAATGTCGGAAAGTCAACGCTGCTCAATACGCTTACCGATTCCGAGGTTCTTGTTGAAAATAAACTGTTCGCAACGCTTGATCCCACATCTCGTGCGCTTAAACTGCCCGACGGCAGGGAAGTCATGCTCATTGACACCGTAGGATTTATTTCGCGGCTGCCGCATTTTCTCGTCGAAGCGTTTAAGTCCACACTTGAAGAAGTGACGGATGCAGATTTGCTTATAGTGATGTGCGATGCATCCGATCCGGATTGTGAGGATAAACTCGATGTGACGCTCGAAGTGCTGAAGGAACTGTGCACAGAGGAAAAACCGATTGTCACGGTTTATAACAAGTGCGATGTTGCGCATAATTTTACCGCGCCGTACAGCAAAAACACGGTACGCATTTCGGCAAAAAACGGCATCGGCATTTCCAATCTGCTGGAGTGTATTTGCGAGGCTCTGCCTTGCAGGCGTGCGCGGGTGCAGCTGCTGATACCTTATTCGCAGGGTTCTCTTGAAGCAAGACTGCGCGGCAGGGGACGGCTTTTCGATGCGGAGTACCGCGAAGACGGTGTATACATGGACATTGAACTCGGTTTTGACGACGTGAAAAACATTACGGAATATATACTGCACGAAACGGGAGGGGTTTAGTTTGTCACGTTACCTTATAATCAATGCGGATGACTACGGAATGTGTCATTCTTCCAATATCGCGGTGGAGGAGCTTTTCAAAAAAGGCGGAATTACAAGCGCGACGATAATGGCTCCGTGCGCGTGGGCGGTCGAGGCGGCTCGGTTCGCCGCTGCTCATCCGGAGTACGCAATAGGACTTCATCTTACTTTTACTAGCGAGTGGTACAATTACCGCTGGACACCGGTGTCACTCGGAAATATCGATTCGCTTATTGACAAGGATGGCTTTATGTGGCATGAGTCGGATGAATTTGAGGAACATGCCAAACTTGTAGAGGTTGAGGCGGAGATATGCGCACAATATGAAAGACTTGCAAAATTCGGATTCACTCCGTCGCATTTTGATAATCACATGGGCAGCCTTTACGGCGTGGAAAAGGGACGTTTCGATTTGCTTGAACTGACGATAAAACAGTGTGCGCTGCACGGCGGCATGCCGTTCAGATTCCCGACGAAATTTACCGACGAGCAGTTTTCGAATACGATGCTCGGCATCCACATTCCGAAAGAAACGGTTCACAATGTGCTTGACCGCGTCAAAGAAGGCGCAAAACAGCTGGGTGTTGCGGTACTCGACTATCTTATGCCGGGCGACTGGAACGGTCCGCAATCACAGAGCTACGAGAATTTCCGCGAATATATTTTTGAAAAGTACCGCGCTTTTCCGGACGGCATCACCGAAACGTACATTCATCCCGCCGTCGAAAGCGACGAGTTGAAGGCTATTTCGGGCGCGTGGGAAAGACGCGTGTGGGAATACAAATTGTTTTCCGATCCGAAAACACTCGAATTTGTTAAGGATATCGGAATAAAACTGATAAATTACCGCGATCTTAAAAAGATGAGATTTGCGGATTGAAACGGAGGAAAAAAACAATGAAATACGCAGTAATTCTGTATGATGGAATGGCGGACTATCCGGTGCCGCAGCTCGACGGAAAAACGCCGATGGAAGTCGCAAAAAAGCCGATTTTTGATGCCATGGGCAAAAAAGGCGAAGTCGGACTTGTGAAGACGGTCGACGATTCTCTTAAACCCGGCAGTGATGTTGCAAACCTGAGCGTGCTCGGTTTTGATCCCACCGTAAGCTATACGGGACGCTCGCCGCTTGAAGCCGTGAGCATCGGAGTCAAGCTCAACGATACCGACGTTACATTGCGTTGCAATCTCGTAACGCTGTCCGACGCCGAAAAGTACGAAGACAAAGTCATGATAGATTATTCGGCGGGTGATATATCCACAGCCGACGCTGCCGTGCTCATAAAAGCCGTGCAGGAACATTTCGGCAACGATGTTTTTACTTTCTATCCCGGTGTTGCCTACCGCCACTGTCTGCTTTGGCACAACGGCACTACCGACCTCGGCACGATGACGCCGCCGCATGATATATCCGACCGGGTTATAGGCAAATATTTATCGGATTCTGAAAACGCCGCGGAACTTATCCGCATGATGCGTGAAAGCTACGATGTACTTATGAATCACCCTCTGAACAAAGAGAGAATCGCCAAGGGGCTGCGTCCGGCAAATTCCATTTGGCTTTGGGGCGAGGGAACGAAACCGAAACTCGGTACTTTCTACGAAACATACGGACTTCACGGCACTATGATTTCCGCTGTTGACCTGCTTAAGGGCATCGGCATCTGCGCCGGAATGGATGTGCCCGATGTTGAGGGCGCGACGGGATATATAGATACAAATTTTGAGGGCAAGGCGCAGTGCGCCGCCGATGCGCTTGCCAACGGTTCCGATTTTGTGTACCTTCATTTTGAAGCACCCGACGAATGCGGGCACAGAGCCGAACCCGAAAACAAGGTTCGCGCCATTGAGCTTATCGACGAAAAAGTTTTGCCGGTGGTCATCGGCGAGCTTGAAAAACACGGCGATTACAAAGTTATGATACTTCCCGACCATCCCACACCCATCGTGACAAAAACTCATGCACGTGACGCCGTACCGTTTATGATATATCATAAAGCCGACGAAAAACACGGCGTCGAAAGCGTGAACGAAAATTCGGCAAAAGAAACGGGCGTTTATTTCCCGTCCGGCGTGAGTCTTATGCGGCATTTTCTCGACAAGGAGTAATTGTCCGGCTGGATCGAATGTAAAAAGCAGGACATAATTGCGGCGAATCGACATTTTTATCCGATTCGCCCGATTTTTTTGCTTTGCGTTATTGTTTTTTTTAAGCCTGTATGGTACTATATACTACATACGCGGTGTTGCGCCGTATTTTACAAGCCTTGATTATCTGTGCATTTTTTCTGCACAAAAGCCGCAGCGCATCCAGTCGCACATAATAAAACAATTTCTCACACAAAAAAAAGGAGAATCCGGTATGGCAAAGGATTTCGGTTCGGGTACATATTCGCCCGCTCCATTCGAAAACAGTCACGCTTCGCCGCACGACGAAATTTCGTCGGAAAACAACGTCGGTACTGCTTCGGCAGCGTCGCAGGGTGACAAGTTCGCTTTCAAAATAAGAGATTTGACAAAGGATTACGACGGACATATTGTGCTTAACAACATTTCGTTCGATATCCCGCGCGGAAAAATAGTCGGTCTGCTCGGTCCCAACGGCTGCGGTAAGTCGACGCTTATGAAAATTCTCGCAGGCGTTATTCACGACTATACAGGCAATGTCAAAATCGGTGGCCGTCCGATAGGTATCGGCTCAAAGGCGCACCTTGCGTATTTGCCTGACCGCACGTATTTTCCCGACAGATTCCGCACCGTCGACTGTATAAATTACTTCGCGGATTTCTTTGCGGATTTTGACAAAGTGAAGGCCATAGAATTCGCGGCAAAATTCGGACTTGACCTCAATCAGCGTATCAAAACAATGAGCAAAGGCATGCAGGAAAAACTGCAGCTGCTTATGGTTATGAGCCGTGCGGCTGACATTTATCTGCTGGATGAACCTCTCGGAGGCGTTGATCCTGCCGCCCGTTCGGTTATTCTCGATATCATCATGTCAAATTACAAGGAAAATGCGACGGTCGTAATTTCGACGCACCTTGTGAATGACCTCGAACACAGCTTTGACCACGTTCTTATGCTTGGTCACGGCTCGGTGCTTGTCAATACGAGCATTGATACTTTGCGTTCCACCGGCAAATCGGTGGAGGAGATATTCAAGGAGGTCATCGGCGATGCTTGGGAAGTTGATTAAAAATGCGTTTAAATCGAACGCTGCAGGTATCTACAACATTTATATTGCCGAGGGCATAATCACCGTCGTAATGCTTATACTGCTTCTTGTCGATTGGACAAAGTGGGGCGACACCGGCGTTGGACTCGGTCTTGTCATAAAATGCGTCGCTTCGGCTGCGCTCTGCCTTGCGGCTGCGGTCGGAATCGTTATGACGTTCGTTTCCGTATTCAGTGATTTCAGACGCAGTATGTACGGTATTGAGGGGCATTTGACGCTTTCGCTGCCAGTGCGAGCTTCATCTCTTCTTCTGGCGAAGTGGATTTCAGGCGCGTTTTGGGTTATTTTGAGCTACTTCGTTTTCTGCCTTGCGGCAAGCGGCGGCGCAATGTATATTTTCCGTCACTCCATGTCCATAGTGGAGGGCGATGCCGCCTACAGTTCCATATATGAAATAGCCACGCAAATGGTTCAGCAGCTTTGCGAATCTGCGGGAATTACAACTCCGTCGGGCAGGGTTATAGGCTATATATTCGCAATTTATGCCGTCGACGGCGGTATCAGAGCGTGTGAATTTGTGCTTCTTGTGTTCTTTGCATTAACTCTTGCGCATTGCCGCCCGTTTGAAAAACTCGGAAAACTCGGCGCAGTGCTGTATTTCTTTGCGGGCACGTTTATTACACAGACTTTCGCGAGTCTTATTACAAAACTCGTGAAGATATACATCGTTGTTTCCGATACCGCATTCACGTTTACTCTCTCCGAAAACGAAGTGCAGGCAGCGTGGAAAATGGGATTCGGAGCATATTCGATAACAAATCTCTACTGCACGATTGTTATGACGGTGGTAGTCTTCCTCGTAACATCGTTTCTTATCGACAGGAAAGTTAACGCAGAATAAAAACAGAAGAAGAGGAGTGGTCCTGCGGGATGAGTTTTGAAATAATCGATATTTCGAAAGATTTATTAACTTCAGAGATTTATCCGGGAGATCCCGTCCCCGAGGTCAGTATATTCAGCGCCATTGCAAAAGGCGACGAATGCAACATGGCGCGGATTTCATCCACGCTGCACTGCGGCACGCATGCCGACGCACCGCTTCACTTCATAAACGGCGGCTGCTCCATAGGAGCTGCGCAGCTTGACCGCTATATAGGCGAGTGCGCCGTTGTAGATGTCCCGCCGGGAAGAATTACCGGTCAGTACGCGGACGCGCATTTTCCGCACGGAGTCGAACGACTGCTGCTGCGTTCCGGCGGCACAGCATATTTCGATAAAACCGGCGCGGAAGAAACAGCATATCTGGGTTTTAAACTCATAGGAACAGACGGTACGAGCATCGGCTGCAGTGAAGATCAGACATCCCCTCACCGCGCTTTGCTGGAGGACGGTGTCGCGGTGCTCGAAAATCTTAATCTGAGTAATGTCGCCCCGGGCAGATATTTCCTTATCGCGCCGCCGATTAAAATAGCCGGTGTGGATGCGGCTCCCGTACGCGCACTGCTTATAAGCGGTTATATGTTTTGGAGCAACTGACTGCCAAATTGCCGCAAAACGGAAAAGTTAGACAGGCGGTATCCAAAAAAACACTTGATAATTTTTTGTCAGTGTAATACAATATCAGAGGCGTGCGGAAATTCGATTGCGCGCACGTCGGGGAAAGCGTTTCCCGTAAGATAAGTGCAAAATTCAATTTATAATAAAGGAGTAGTTTTATCAATGAGCACACTTAACAAAAAGACTGTTGAAGACCTTAACGTAAAAGGTAAAAGAGTGCTGGTACGCTGCGATTTTAATGTAAAAATCGAAGACGGCGTCATTACAAGCGATAAGAGAGTCGTTGCATCTCTTCCTACTATCCGTTACCTTATAGATAACGGTGCAAAAGTTATTCTTTGTTCACATCTCGGCAGACCGAAGGGCGTTGTAGATCCTCAGTTTTCCATGGCTCCCGTTGCAGAATGTCTTTCGAAACATCTCGGCAAGGAAGTTAAACTCGCAAAAGACGTTGTCGGCGACAGCGCACACGAGCTTGCCGCTTCTCTTAAGGACGGAGAGGTTCTTCTTCTCGAAAACGTCCGCTTCGAGCCGGGTGAAACAAAGAACGATCCCGAACTTTCAAAGAAATTCGCATCGCTTGCGGATCTCTATGTAAACGACGCTTTCGGCTCGTGCCATAGAGCGCATTCGTCCACTGCGGGTGTGGCGGATTATCTTCCCTCCGCAGTCGGCTATCTGATTCAGAAGGAGATTCAGTTTATCGGCGGCGCACTTGAAGACCCCAAGCGTCCTCTTGTTGCCGTTCTCGGCGGTGCAAAAGTTTCCGATAAAATCGGCGTTATAAATAACCTCATCGACAAGTGCGACACTATAATCATCGGCGGCGGCATGGCATACACTTTTTTCAAGGCTCTCGGTCACTCGATAGGCACTTCGCTTCTTGATGCCGATAACGTTGAAAACGCTAAATCAATGATGGCTAAGGCACGCGAAAAGGGCGTTGATTTCCTTCTTCCCGTTGATAATATCATTGCAACCGATTATGCCGCAGATGCAACAAACATGAGAATCTACAGCGATTCGATTCCCGACGGCTGGATGGGGCTTGATATCGGTCCTGTCACAGCGGAACTGTTTGCCAAGTCGATTCAGAAAGCCGGCACGGTTATCTGGAACGGTCCTATGGGCGTTTCGGAGTGGGATAATTTCGCTCAGGGAACAATTGCCGTTGCAAAGGGCATTGCCGATTCAAACGCCATTTCGATAATCGGCGGCGGCGACTCGGCTGCGGCTATAGCAAAGCTCGGTTTTGCCGATAAGATGAGCCACATTTCCACGGGCGGCGGTGCATCGCTCGAATTCCTTGAGGGTAAGGAGCTTCCCGGCATCGCATGCATTGACGAAAAGGATGCATAAATAATTTCAAATCGGGGAAAACGGTTTTGCCGCTTTCCCTTGTCTTAAATTTTCGCGTTACGCTACAATGATTTTTTATGAAAGTGAGATAAAAGCTATGAACAAGGCAACAAGAAAAGCCGTTATTGCAGGCAACTGGAAAATGAACAATACTCCCGCCGAAACAAGAAAACTTATCGAAGAAATGATTCCGCTCGTTAAGGACGCGGACTGCGACGTCGTTCTCTGCGTTCCTTACATCGACCTTGCCGCGGCAATGGACACGGCGGACGGTACAAATATCAAAATAGGCGCGGAGAACTGCCACTGGGCGGAAAAAGGCGCATTTACGGGCGAAGTTTCCGCAAAGATGCTTAATGCATACGGCGTTGAATACGTCATCATCGGGCATAGTGAAAGACGTCAGTATTTCGGCGAAACGGACGTTACCGTTCACGACAGAGTGAGAGCCGCCCTCAACGAGGGACTCAAGGTAATTCTCTGCGTTGGCGAAACAGAAATTGAAAACGAGCAGGGCATTACCGCCGAGGTTCTTCGCAAACAGACGAAGATTGCACTTCAGGGTGTAAGTGAGGACGAGCTTAAGAGTATTATTATTGCTTATGAACCCGTGTGGGCAATAGGCACTGGCAAGAACGCAACTGCGGACGACGCCGACAAATATAACGGAATAATCCGTGCATGTGTTGCAGAGCTTTACACCGCTGCGGCTGCCGATGCTTTCACTGTTCAGTACGGCGGCTCGATGAATGCAAAAAATGCTGCCGAGCTTCTCTCCAAGGTCAATGTCGACGGCGGACTTATCGGCGGTGCTTCGCTCAAGGCGGAGGATTTCTCGATAATCGTTAGGGCTGCAAGCATATAAGCATATAATCGAAAGGCAAAAAAATATGAAAAAACCCGTAGTATTATGTATAATGGACGGCTTCGGCATTCGCAAGGAAACAAACGGTAATGCGATTTATGCCGCCAAAACTCCCAATCTTGACAAGTTTTTCTCTGAATGCCCCTTTACCACGATAGGTGCATCGGGACTTGATGTCGGTTTGCCCGACGGTCAGATGGGCAACAGCGAAGTCGGTCACACCAATATCGGCGCAGGCAGAGTTGTTTATCAGATGCTTGTTAAAATAACAAAATCCATTCAGGACGGCGATTTCTTTAACATCAAAGTACTTACCGATGCAATGGAAAACTGCAAAAAGAACAATTCCGCGCTTCACCTTATGGGACTTCTTTCCGACGGCGGCGTGCACAGCCACATTGAACACCTTTTCGGACTTCTCGAAATGGCAAAACAGCATGACTTGAAAAAAGTGTACATCCACTGCATTATGGACGGACGCGATGTTTCCGTAACGTCAGGTAAAGGTTTTGTTGCCGAATTGCAGGAAAAATGCAAAACGCTCGGTGTGGGCGAAATTGCCACGATAACCGGCAGATACTATGCCATGGACAGAGATTTTGCATGGGACAGAGTCGAAAAGGCTTACGCCGCGTTCGTTTACGGTGAAGGCATTCAGGATACCGATGCTGTCGGCTCAATGCAGAGAAGCTATGACAACGGTGTTACCGATGAATTTGTTATCCCCACTGTTGTCAACAATGAAGGCACTGTAAAAGAAAATGACAGTGTGATTTTCTTCAATTTTCGCCCAGACCGTGCGCGTCAGATAACAAGAACGTTTGTTGATCCCGCGTTTGATGGTTTTGAGCGTAAGTACGGTTATTTCCCCGTGCACTATGTATGCATGACGCAGTACGACGAGGAGATGCCAAATGTTACCGTTGCATTCCCGCCCGAACAGCTTAAAAATACATTCGGCGAGTATCTTCAGGAACATCACATGAAGCAGCTCCGCATTGCCGAAACACAGAAGTACGCGCACGTAACGTTTTTCTTCAACGGCGGTGAGGAAAAGCAGTTCGAAGGCGAGGACAGGATTCTCATCAAATCTCCCGACGTCCCGACGTTTGACCTGCAACCCGAAATGAGTGCGTATCCCGTTTGCGACGCCGTCTGCGAAAAGATAAAGAGCGGTGAATACGATGCGGTTATTCTGAACTTTGCCAACTGCGACATGGTCGGTCACACGGGCGTGTTCGACGCGGCGGTCAAGGCGGTCGAAACGGTTGACGAGTGCGTCGGAAGGGTAGTCGATGCCGCGCTTTCAATGGGCGGTGTTTGTTTTATCACAGCCGACCACGGCAATGCCGACGAAATGATAGGCGATGACGGCAAGCCGTTTACGCCTCACACTACGAACCCCGTACCGTTTTGCGTTGTCGGCTATCCGTGCGAACTTAAGGAAGGCGGCAGACTTGCCGACATTTGTCCCACAATGCTCAAGGTTATGGGGCTTCCTCAGCCCACGGAAATGACCGGCGAGTGCCTTATCAAATAATTCGCCGTTTTTGCGGCGCAGTGAGAAGCGCGTTCACGTTTTTCTGTATAATTCTATTCTGCCGCATTTGTATGCAGTGATTTTTTTCGCTGTTCACCGAATGCGGCGATTTTTTAAGGAGAAATGCAAAATGGAGTACAAAAGATTTGACAGTACCGTTATTGTGCGCATTGACAGGGGAGAGGATATTCTCGAACAGCTTGCCGTTGTTGCGCAAAAAGAAAATATCAAGCTCGCGACTGTTCAGGCACTCGGAGCTACCGACAGCTTTACCGTCGGCGTGTACGATACCGAATCGAAGCAGTATCATGCCAATGAATTTAACGGAGCGTTTGAGATAGTGTCGCTCGTCGGTACGGTGAACACGATGAACGGCGAATTTTACAGTCACCTGCACATGAGCGCAGGCAACGAAAAAGGCGAGGTTTTCGGCGGTCACTTAAACCGTGCCCGCATCAGCGCAACATGTGAGCTTGTTTTGACTGTCATAAACGGCACGGTCGACAGGAGTCTTGACGAAAACATCGGACTGAATGTGTTCGATTTTGACAAATAAACTGACGGGCGCCGCGGGTTCGGCTTTCGTCTGTTTTCAGTCTGCCGATTTTTATTTTCTTTTGTCAGATTTGACATTTTTTTCGATATATGATAAGATTGTCGGGCAGCAAGCATTTTTTATCGGAGGGAGAATGTTATGTCTAAATATCTTATAATCAATGCGGATGATTTCGGTTTGTGCCACTCCGCAAACCTTGCGGTCGAGGAGCTTTTTGAGGGCGGATGGCTCAAATCGTCGACGCTGATGGCACCGTGTCCCGGTGCGGACGAAGCGATTGAATTTGCGATAAGTCACCCGCAGTACGCCATCGGCGTACATCTCACGCACACAAACGAGTGGAAAGAGCGTTTCCCGTGGGGCGGACTCACCGACGGCAAATCCATACACACGCCCGAGGGCAGACTTTGGCCCGAAAGCGAGGACTTCGAAGCGCATTGTTCTTATGACGAATCCTGCGCCGAAACCGTGGCGCAGATAGAATACTGTGAAAGTAAAGGAATGCATCCGTCGCATATCGACAGTCACATGGGTGCGGTGTACGGTCTTAACGGCAAGCTCAAAATGCTGCCGAAAACGCTTGCAATATGCGGCAAAAAGGGTTATCCTTTTCGCATGTTCTCAAAACCGCTTGCGTCGCAGTGCCCGTCCGAAGCACCTCTATGGCTCTTTAATGCGGCTTGCCGTTTCGCCGGAATTTTCGGAAAGCTCTGCAAAGTCCCGATGCCTGATTTTCTCATTTTCCCCGAACACATTGAAAACGGCGAATGCTATGAAGATTTCAAAAACAACTTTATCGAGTATCTTATAAACATCCCGCACGGCATTTGCGAAACGTATATTCACCCCGCGCTCGACACGGACGAAATGAAAAACATAACTTCGTGCTGGCAGAGGAGATATCACGAGTACCTCGTCATGAAAGACCCGGAGGTGCATGCGGCATTCAAAACCCACGGCATTCATCTCATCAGCTACCGTGACCTTGTGCAACTGAAAAAGTAACAGATAACAAAACCGACAGGGGATTTTCCTCTGCCGGTTTTGTTTAATCAGCCGAGCGATTCTATTTCGTTTAGTGCATCTCTCAGCCAATGCGGAATATACGTTTTTTTGTTTTTGACTGCGAATGACTCAAAACAAAGTTTTTTAATGTCATTCGACCCTTTAATTCGCGAGAAGAGTGCCGTCCGGAGTTCTCTTTGCGACGGATTTTTCAGTACATTCGTTCCCGTGAGTCTGACTTTCACAGCATCTTCGGGTGATATTTCAGGCACGTAAACACGCAGACAGCCGCTGTTTGTTTCGGCTTGGAATTTTATCATTCTGCTGTTTTTATACATTTCGATTGCGTCTGCATTGACGATATCTCTGAATGACAGTGTGAACGTGCGTTTTTGCGGCATCACCGAGATATCGCCGTTTGCGGGTGATATGTCGAATTCGCAGATGTTTTCGCTTTCTTCGATTGCAAAACGTGTAGTGCAGAATTTTCCGTCAAGAAAATCATATGTTTCGCCGTCGTCCTCGTATAAGTCAAAACTGCCGCTGCCGCGATATATCCACAATTCAAGCGATGACGGATTATCCGTAGAATTGCCGATTGACTCGGGATACAACGGTATAATCGCACCCTCTTTTGCGAGAACCGGAATGCTTTTTTCATCTCTGAAGAGTTTAAGTTTCATATCGCCGTTGTATATTCTGCCGGTGAAAATATCGGTCCATCTGCCGCCCGGGATATAGGCTTGCGTTGACGCAAGCGCATACCGTTCGTCGATTTTTGAAGTAATGGGACACACTGTAATTTCCGAACCGAAGAAATACTGATTTTTAACTTCGTATGCGTCTTTTTTGTGCGGATATGCGTAGTACATCGGTCGGATAAGCGGAATGCCATCCTCGTACGTGCAGCGGTTTGCTGTGTAAATATACGGGATAAGCCTGTGACGCAGGCGAAGTGCCCGGGTTGCGTAATCGCATACGTCTGAACGGTACATCCACGGTTCTTTTCCCATGAATTCATTTGAAGTTGAGTGCAGACGCATGATTGGACTGAAAACGCCGAACTGAATCCAGCGCAGATAAAGTTCGTCATCTCTTACACCGAATGTGTGTCCGCCGATGTCATGACTCCACCATGTGTATCCTATATTTGATGCCGTTGCGGTAAAAAACGGCTGAAAATCAAGCGACGCCCATGTCATGAACGTGTCGCCCGAAAAACCTATTGGGTATCTGTGCGCTCCGGGTCCCGAAAAACGCGAGAGAATGAGTCCGCGTTTTCCGCCGCGGTTATTGTCAATGTAGTGATACCTGTTGAGAGCGGCAAGCGGGTCAAGTCCGTCGACATCGGAATTTTTTCCCTGCTGCCAGTCTATCCACCAAAAATCAACACCGCTCTCTTCATGCGGACGATGCAAAATTTCGAAGTATCCCTCAATGAACTTGTCGTTTGAGAGATCAAAACGGATAACTTCTTCAGAATCGGGATCAATCTCCATAAAACGGCAAAAGTCACCGTATGCGCGTTCAAAAAACCGACATCCTGCCGCCGGATGCAGGTTCATTGTAACTTTGAGATTTTTCTTATGCAGAAAATCAAGAAATTTTTCGGGCTCGGGAAACAGATCGGTGTTCCACGAGTATCCCGTCCAACCGGGGAACAGAACGGAATAAACTTTTTCCATTATGTTGTTCTTGTCGTATATTTTCTTTGCGTTTGCACCGAACTTTTTCTCGACATCCACCCAATGCCAGTCCATGTCGACCGTCGCAACCGTGAGCGGTATTTTTTCTTTGATAAAACGGTTCATCAACGCTTCGTATTCATCCTGTGTGTACGCCTTGTATCGACTCCACCAGTTGCCGAGAGCAAAACGCGGAATAAGCGGGGGAAAACCGGTAAGGCAAAAGTAGTCGTGCACCGCCTCGTTGTAATCGAACCCGTATGCAAAATAATATTTGTCGGATTCTTTGCATCTCCTCCTGGCGAAGTGACCGTCGGATGTAAGAATAAGTGAATCGCTGTCGTCAAAAACAGCAGCGCCGTTTTTCGACAGAACGCCGTCGCACAGACGGCAAAAGCCGTTTGTGTTGTCAAGAGTGCGTCCAGTGCCGCCGAGGTTGCCGCGCGTAAAATCTGTCACGGTTCTGCCGTCGCCAAGCGTGATGGCGGTAAGGCGGCGCGTTTTTAGATTAAAAACAAATTCTGTCGATTTTGTTTTTACGATAACTTCTGCGTCCGAACAGGTAAAAGTGCAATCGGTTTTGCAAAAAGACCTGTTTACAACAGCCTGCGTCGGAGAATCGCAAAAAACGCTTGAATTTTGAACTTCAATACGCAGCAGACGATCCGTCAATACGCTTAATCTGCACCCATTGCGGACAAAACATTGGTTTTTGCCAACAGGCGGTTTCTCGTCGGGAGAAAATTTTTTCATAAAATCGCTCATAGTTTTTATCACCGTATGATATACTACAATATTTTTTTTGTTTTGTCAATTTTATACCAAAATAATCATACAATGTGTTTAATTGTGTCAAGCGTTGCTGAACGTTTTATATGAGATTGTCGTTTTCAAACCTCTTTCTTAACTTTTTTAGACATTTTGTTTCAATTCTGCTTACATATGAACGGGAGATGTTGTAATAATTTGCTATTTCATTCTGTTTCATTGGCGTTCTGCCGTTAAGACCGTATCGAAGTATCATTATCGTGCGCTCGCGGGGATCTTCAATTTCGTCGATGTAGCGTATAAGATGCCTGCAGTTCGTGCTGCGGCATATTTCTTCAAGCGTTGTATCCTCGTCGCATATTATGTCCGTCAAAGTAAGCGGATTGCCTTCGGCATCGGTTTCTATCGGCTCGTCAAACGAAATATCGAGAGATGTCTTTTTTTGATTCCGAAAAAACATCAAAATTTCATTGTCAATGCACCGTGCGGCGTATGTTGCAAAACGGACGCCTTTATCAGGGTTATATGAATTTACGGCTTTCACAAGACCCACCGACCCGACAGATAACAGTTCATCGCTGTCGTCGCAATAGGAATAGTATTTTTTCATGATATGCGCCACAAGGCGCAAATTGTGTTCGGCGAGAATTTTTCTTGCGTTTACATCGCCGCTTTTGAGGAGCTCAAGATATTTTTTTTCTTCTTTGGCGGAGAGAGGTTTCGGAAAAACCTGTTTGTTTTCGAGATGAAGCGCAATAAGGATGTTATGTATAAAAAAATCTGCGAATATCATTTTATCCCCTCGTTCAAGTGTGATATTTCATTATATGCCGAAACGGGGAATGTGTTACTCTGTCATTTGCTGAACCGAAGAGATTCACAATCTCGGCGGTTATATTTACGGGCAAAAATATTATTCGCAAATGCAGTTGCGGTAACCGCATTGTTTGTTATTGATTGTTATTGATTTGCGATGCAAAAACATGTATAATATCGGGGACAGAAGCACTTGAGAAAAACCGAAAGGATATTACCGTGTATAAACTACTGAAGAAGAACGGCTTTGCCCGTCGGGGAGAGTTTGTCACCGTTCACGGAACGGTGCAGACACCCGGTTTTATGAATGTCGCGACATGCGCGGCGATAAAAGGCGGCTTGTCCGCATTTGACCTTGAAGACATAAACTGTCAGGTCATGCTTTGCAATACCTATCACTTACACGTGCGCACCGGGGATAAACTTATAAAGGAAATGGGCGGATTGCATGAATTTACGGGATGGACGCATCCGATACTTACCGATTCCGGCGGGTTTCAGGTTTTTTCCCTTGCGAAGCTCAGAGCCATTAAAGAAGAAGGCGTTACGTTTAACTGTCACATCGACGGCAGACGCATTTTTATGGGACCCGAAGAGAGCATGCGCATTCAGTCAAATCTCGGTTCCACGATTGCAATGGCGTTTGACGAATGCGTCGAGAATCCCGCAAAATATGAGTACGCGAAATTGTCGTGCGAGCGCACTACCCGTTGGCTGCGCCGCTGCAAAGAGGAACACTGCAGATTAAACGCCCTTTGCGATACCGTGAATCCGCATCAACTGCTGTTCGGAATAAATCAGGGATGTACATACGATGACCTGCGGATAAAGCACATGCAGGAGATTGCCGAACTTGACCTTGACGGTTATGCGATAGGCGGTCTTGCCGTCGGTGAGCCTGCCGAAGATATGTACAGGATAATATCCGCAGTCGAGCCTTGCGCCCCCGCCGACAAAATCCGATATCTCATGGGCGTCGGCACTCCGGGGAACATACTTGAAGGCGTGCGCAGAGGTGTTGACCTGTTTGACTGCGTCATGCCGTCGAGAAACGCACGTCACGGTCATTTGTTCACATGGAACGGCGTTATAAATATCAACAATGCAAAGTACGAAACAGATATGCGCCCGATAGATGCCGCGTGCGAATGTCCCGTGTGCAGACGGTTTTCCCGTGCGTATGTCCGTCACCTTGTTAAAGCGAAAGAAGTGCTTGCGCTGCGTCTTTGCGTTATGCACAACCTATATTTTTACAATACTCTTATGACTAAAATACGCAGCAGCATCGATGACGATACGTTTGATGCTTTCTATGCGGAGAATGTTCTGAAGCTCGACGCGCGCGCAGTTGAATAAAAGGAGCGCAGTATTATGGTTCTTTATTTTTCCGGCACGGGTAACAGCAGGTATATCGCAAAAAGAATTGCGGAAAAACTCGGCGGCAGTCTGTTTGACGTCAACGCGGCAATAAAGAAAAATGACACGTCTTCAATCGCGGCTGACGGCGGCGGACTTGTTTTTGTTACTCCGACGTACGCGTGGCGTATACCGCTTGTCGTGCGCGATTGGATAAAACGTACCGAATTTTCCTGCAAAAACAAAGTGTGGTTTGTAATGGACTGCGGCGGCGAAATAGGAAACGCCGCAAAGTATAACATCGAGCTGTGTCGCATAAAGGGTTTTGAATACATGGGAACGGCACAGATCGTCATGCCCGAAAACTATATTGCGATGTTTTCCGTTCCGGACAGGGAAGAAGCGGCGTCGATAATAAATCGCTCTGAGCCTGTTATCGACAGCTGCATTGAAAAAATCGAGAACGGTGAAAAATTTTCTGTTCCGCGCAACAACCTGTACGACAGGCTTATGAGCAGTGTTGTAAATGACCTGTTCTATCCGCTTTTTGTGAAAGCAAATGATTTTACTTCGGACGAAAAGTGTGCAGGGTGCGGTAAATGCGTTTCGCTTTGTCCGCTCAATAACATTTCTCTTGTCGGCGGCAAACCGAAATGGGGCAGAAGCTGCACCCATTGCATGGCTTGTATTGCGTACTGCCCGACGGGAGCTGTCGAATACGGTAAAAAAAGCATCGGCAAGCCGCGATATACATTTGAAAAAACATTGTCGGGAGGTAATTGAAACGAAACTCACAGTAAAGCATTTCAGCGAATTGACGACGGACGAACTATTTGAGATATACAAGCTCCGTGTCGGCGTGTTTGTCGTCGAACAAAATTGTGCATATCCCGAGGTTGACGATTTTGACAGACTTGCGTACCACATCTGGCTGTCCGAGGACGGCAAAATCGCCGCATATGCGCGTGTGCTGCCGAAAAAAACCGTTTTTGATACTTGCTCGATAGGACGCGTTATTTCAGTGAAACGCCGTAATGGATACGGAACGCAAATAGTTGCGGCGGCTGTGAATACCGCAAGGGAAAAGTTCGCGGCGGACAAAATAACCATTGAAGCGCAGACGTACGCGCACGGACTGTATGAAAAACTCGGATTTCGCCGCGTGTCCGACGAATTTCTCGAGGATGGCATTCCGCACGTGAAAATGGAATTGACTGAATAATAAAACGGACGATACCGTACGGCGGCTTACGGTATCGTCCGTTTTTTAGTTGTGAAAATCGTAAATGTAAAAAAACAACGGACTTATCAAAAAGCCGTCGTTTTTTCGTGGCAGAGGAATAGGGATTCGAACCCCAACAGGCAGAGTCAGAGTCTGCAGTGCTAACCGTTACACTATTCCTCTTTGTTTGTGTTCACCTCGCCGGGAACGAATGATATTATATAATGTCGGACTCGGTTTGTCAATAGTTTTTTGCAATTTTTATTTAAAACCAAAAAAACAATTTGCGAAAAGACTTTGGTTTTCCAAGTATGCCAAAAAACTGTTGCACTTTATTTTTCCGTTTGCTATTATAGTTTTGCGATAACACTAAAAAGCGGATAGGAGAGAGCAGCCATGGATAAACTCAAAACAGCAGAACTTAAAAATGTTGATGTTACGGGCGGATTCTGGCGTGACAGGGACGACCTTAACAGGCGCGTAACGATTTACAGTGTTTACGACAGATTCTACGAAACGGGACGTTTCGACGCGCTGCGTCTTATGTGGCGTCAGGGCATGGATAAAAAACCTCACATTTTTTGGGATTCCGATGTTGCGAAGTGGATTGAATCCGCCGCGTATATAGTCGGAAAGCACGGCGACGAACGCCTTGAGAAGCTCTGCGATGAGTTGACGGACGAAATCGCCGAAGGACAGGCTGCGGATGGGTATTTTAATTCATATTTTCAGCAAATAGAGCCGTCGGCGCGCTTTACGCGCCGTGTTGACCATGAACTTTATTGTTGCGGTCATTTAATCGAGGCAGCTGTTGCGTATTTTAACGCAACGGGCAAGCGTAAATTCTTGGATATTATGTGCCGTTACGCCGACCTTGCGGAAAAAGTATTTTTGAAAGAACATTCCGCATCTTATTTTACTCCGGGGCATGAGGAAATTGAGCTTGCGCTCGTAAAACTTTACCGCTGCACGGGCGAAAAGCGCTATCTCGAACTTGCGAAATATTTTCTTGACGAGCGCGGAAAACATGCGGAAGACACGGCGTACAGCGTGAGCAGCAAGTATGAACTGCAGGACCATGTGCCCGTTCGCGAAATGAATACTGCGGAAGGGCACGCCGTCAGGGCGTGTTATCTCTACAGTGCAATGGCTGACATTGCGTACGAATATAATGATAATGAAATGCTCGACGCGTGCAAACGTATTTTTGACAACATCTCCCGCCGCAGGATGTACATAACCGGCGGTGTAGGTTCAAGCAAGTTCGGCGAAGCGTTTACGCTTGACATGGATCTCCCGAATAAGACGGCGTATACGGAAACATGCGCCGCGATATCGCTTGCTTTTTTCGCGCACAGAATGACAAAATGCGATCTCGATTCAAAATACGGCGATGTGTTTGAACGCGTCATATACAATGCGTTTCCTGCCGGAGTGTCGCTTGACGGGACGAGCTTTTTTTACAGTGCTCCGATTGAAACGTCGCCGCGTTTGCGTCGGCGCAACATGTCGCGGCCGGACACTTCAAACGAGTTTCCGAACCCGCAGCGGTCAAAGGTTTTTGACACTTCGTGTTGTCCGCCGAATATTACAAGACTTACGGCTGACATGGGCGAATATATTTATTTCTTTGACAACGAAAAGATTGTCGTCGACAGCTTTATTTCAAGTAAAGTCGAAATCGAACTTGACGGCAAAAAGGCAAAGGTGGAAATTGTTACTGAATACCCGAAGGACGGAATCGTCAGCATTAAAGCCGAAAACATGTGCGGTAAAAAACTGTTCGTTAGGATTCCCGGCTGGTGTACGGACTTCTCTGTTGCCGTCGGCGGGAAAAATGCCGATTTCACCGAGCAAAACGGATATGCGGTGTTCGATGTCGCTGCCGATACATTTATCGTTGAGCTTGACTTTGAGATGAAAACTCAGCTTATACTTGCAAATCCGAGTGTTGAGGACTGCGCCGGAAAATACGCCGTCATGCGTGGTCCCGTCGTTTACTGCGTCGAGAGTGTCGACAACGGCGCGGATATTCACGCTCTGTCGATTAACGTAGGCGAACCGAATTTCAGACTTGCCGATGCGGACGGAATGCTCAACGCCGTTATTGCTGACGGACGCAGGCAAAAAGCTGCCGACGGAGAGTTGTATTTTTCGTCGAACGAAGCGGTATACGAAAAAGCGGAAATAAGGCTGATTCCGTATTATTGCCTTGGAAATCGCGGCGAGTGCGAAATGTGTATCTGGCTTAACGGGTATAATGAAAAGTAACGGTTCGAAACGAGCTTCAAAGCGAATTGACAAAAGGCATTGACGAAAGTCTGAAAATGTATTATTATAAAGCGTAGTAAAATTTGTTCGGAGGACGGTATCATGAAAACGTCAAGACGTATATTTTGTGCTGTTTTAAGTGTATGCATGTTGTTTTTGTGTTCATGCGGCGGCAAGCAAAGTGAGGAAACGACCTCAGCACCCGAAACAACGGCGGCAGAGGTGACGGAGATGCAAACGACCGAGATGCAGACGCAGCAGGAACTGCAGCCAACCGCAGCGACGGCAGCTGTGAGTTCCGAGATATCCTCAACGGGAACGTCCGCGACGGAAAGTCCGGTGACGGAATCACCCTCGACAGCGGCACCTGCGACGGAAATACCTGCGACGGAAACGTTTGCATCTCAAGAATCCGCTGCGACCGCCGTGAGTGAAAAACAAACCGAAGCTGCGACGGAACGCTCGACGGAATCCGTTTCCGAGATTGCGACGGCTGAATCGGTGCAGACCGCATATACAAAGGAACAGATTGTCGAAGCGTTTAAGGCTGCCGTGAACAAAACCAAAGGCTACACGGGTGACATCACTGTTCACCACAAGGAAACTTTTACGGATATGAAAATATCAAATGTTTCTCCCGGCGGCGAACTTTCATCCCGCGCAATGAATTTTATAACGGGACTTATTATTAAGCCATCCGAGGAGGATTATAACTTTTCAGGCGGCAAGGCGACGACTTCGGAGGGTGAACAGACGCAACTTTTGCTGCCGACCGACGCCGCCTTTACTCTTGATGCAAGCGGTGTTAAGTCCGCAACGTTTGAAAAAAAAGACGGATTGACGCATATCACGCTTACTCTGGTGAGTGAAGAGTGTAATTCGCTTACGGATATTCCGAAATATAATGCATCGGCGATAGGTTATCTTGATATCGGAAATGCGTTTAATTTGATGAAGATAACTGCGGTTAAAATTTCCTATCCCGGGTCGGTTATCGACGCATATGTCAGATCCGACGGGTATGTTTCTTCCGTTACGTATACGGTGAATATGGACTGCCACGGCGAAGCGACTTACGGACTTATCAGCGGTTCCGCCGATTTCAGCGGTGCTCAGACGGAGCAGTGGACTCTTAATTGGTAATGTTCTTCTGCAAACAAAAAAATGGACGGCATTTTGAACCGTCCGTTTTTTGTTTACTCATTTTTTATACCGTTTATGCGCGTTTTGTGAGTTTTACGGGAGTTTGCGGAACATCGACACGGGCGATTTGCGCCCCAACCGAAGTGAGTTTACGCACAACATCTTCATATCCTCTGTCGATATGAATTATGTCTTCTATCTCGGTCGTTCCTTTTGCACAAAGTCCGGCTATTATCATTGCCGCGCCGGCTCGCAAATCATCCGCTTTTACGAGAGCTCCTTTAAGCTCTGCACTGCCTTGAACAATTGCCGCTTTGCCCTCTATTTGTATCTGCGCGCCCATGCGAGTGAGCTGATCCACGTATTTGAACCTGTTGTCCCATACGCTGTCGGATACAATACTTATACCCTCGCACAGCGACAAAAGCACGGTAAACTGCGGCTGCATGTCGGTTGGGAATCCCGGGTGCGGGAGAGTTTTTACGTTGCATGCGTGAAGTCTGCCGCTCGCCGAAACGCGGATGGAATCATCAAATTCCTCAATTGTCGCGCCGCACTCGCGCAACTTTGCCGAAATCGGGTCAAGGTGCTTCGGTATAACGTTTTTTATAAGCAGATTTCCGCGTGTGGCTGCCGCCGCAACCATATATGTGCCGGCTTCAATCTGATCCGGAATTATCGAATAATCGCAGCCGTGAAGTTCGTTTACGCCTTCAATTTTTATTACGTCAGTACCTGCGCCCTTTATGTTCGCGCCCATAAGGCTCAAAAAGTTTGCAAGGTCAACAATGTGCGGCTCTCTTGCCGCATTTTCTATAATCGTTACGCCGCGTGCCTTTACAGCCGCAAGCATCACATTTATCGTTGCGCCGACCGACACTTTGTCGAAGTAGATGCTTGCGCCTATGAGTTTGTCCGCACGGGCTTCTATCATTCCGCCGTCGGTTGAAATTACTGCGCCGAGAGCCGAAAAACCCTTGATGTGCAGATCAATCGGGCGCACTCCGCCGAAGTTGCAGCCGCCCGGCATTGCGACAACGGCATGATTATACATGCCCAAAAGCGCACCTATAAGATAATAGGATGCTCTCAGGTTGCGTGTGAGTTCATCGGGAACCTCTCTCGAGGTTATCCTGCGTGTATCTATTTGAACGGTGCTTTTTCCCGTATAGCGAACAGTTGCGCCCATTTCCTCCAAAATCTGAAGCATAGAATTTATATCCCTGATATCGGGAACGTTTTCTATAGTAAAAATATCTTTTGCGAGGAGAGTTGCGGGCAGAATGGCTACTGCCGCATTTTTAGCGCCGCTGATATCGATCTCGCCGTGGAGGGGTTTCCCGCCGCGAATAACGAATTTTTCCAAGAGGCACGTACCTTTCCGTGATTTTATATATCCCGACCGAAAGTCGGAGTTCATCCGCCGCCGTGCGGCAGTCGTAAAATATCAAGTTTGCGCAAAGCCGGTCGTGAAACGTTTTATACGCCGAAAAACGCGGCAAAAAAAACACTGAACCAACCCAGCTCGATTATTATACACCAATCTGTCTTTAAATAAAAGTGTTTATTTTTTATTTTTGTTAATTTAATGGATTTTTATAAAATCATACAAAAATTACATTGATATTTTGTTAATTCCCGCATTCAGTTCATAAAATTTTCCGTTTAGCTCCGCTCTTGCGTGAGCACCGTTCGGTACAGTAAAAATATATTCCGTATTTTGCGCCGTTTGCGTTATTTCGCTTGAAATTATCCCTCTGACGGAGTCGAACGACGCTTTTATATGCGGTACGCGCTTATCTGTTATCGGTTTGAATACGATATCTTCAAATCCCGCCGAGTTTTTGTTTTGCTTTATTCCCGCGAGTTTTTCATACATCCAGTCTCCGACCGCGCCGTAGGCATAGTGATTGAACGAGTTCATGTCCGGTGTTGCAAAATGCCCGTCCGGCCACTTGCCGTTCCAGCGTTCCCACATAGTTGTGCCGCCCGATACAACCGTGTAACCCCATGACGGGTACTCCGTGCGCAGCAGCAAATCAAACGCAAGTTCGTTTTCGCCGATGTCCGTTAAAACGTGCAGAAGGTAGGGCGTGCCGACAAAACCTGTTGTCAAGTGTCCCTTTTCGCGAAGGAGAGAAGTCAGGCGTTCTGCTGCCTTTTCTCTGTTTTGCGTGAGGTCGAAATGCAGCGCAAGCACGTATGCCGTCTGCGTGTCGCTTGTCATCGTGCCGTCTTCGTTTATGTATTCTTCCGCAAATGCTTTTCTGATGTTTTCGTAAAGCGTTTCATAGCGTGAGCAGTCCCTGTCGAGAACACGGCACGCTTTTATGTAAAGCGAAGTCGAATACGCGAAAAATGCGGTTGCAATAAGATCCTTGTCTGTTGCCCCCGCCGTTGCTTCCTGATCCCCGAGGTCAAGGCTGAGCCAGTC
>CAVKLD010000011.1:31986-36639 GCA_963657065.1 bacterium | reverse complement strand
ACACGCATTACTACTGCACGAAGTGCAGTCGCGATTATGACGATAATTTTACCGAACCCACGGGACACAGCTACGGCGAGTGGGTCGTGAAAAAAGCGTCGACATGCACAGAAGCGGGCGAAAAGACGCGTACATGTTCGCTCTGCGGCGATGTCGAGACACAACCGACGCCGTTTGCACACAACTGGAGCGAATGGACTGTTACAGTTTCCCCGACGTGCACCAAGTCAGGCTCAAAGACGCGCACATGCCTGAAGTGCAATGAACCGAACACGGAAACAATCGAACCGCTTCAGCACGACTTTGAAAAGCAGTACGAACGCCTTGCGACCTGCACGGAGAAAGGATTTGTCTTTTACCTCTGCTCGCGCACGGGTTGTTCCGAAAGCAAGAGCGAAGTTACAATGCCGCTCGGTCACGACTACGGTTATGACAACATCTGCAAACGCTGCGGAAACAGTTTGCCCGGACTGCACGTACACTCATTCAAAGACGAAGTGATTGCGCCTACGTGCACCGAAATCGGTTACACCGTTCACACCTGCGTATGCGGTTACGTGTATATCGACGAGTACAACGAACCTGTCGGACACAAATGGGACGATGGCACGGTGCTGAGCGAAAAGAGCTGCTACACCGACGGCGTAATCGTATACGCCTGCACGACGGACGGCTGCGGCGCATCGTACGAAACGAAGATACCCGCGTCGCACAGCTGGAGCGAAACCGAGGTAATTCCCGCGACGTGCACGACGGACGGCAGAATAACTAAGACATGCACAGACTGCAAGGCGGTCGAAGAAGAAGTCATTAAAGCCTCTCACAGCGTAACGGACTGGACTGAAAATACCTCCGCGACGTGCACCGAACCCGGCGTTAAATCCGGCGTCTGCACGGTGTGCAGTGAAACGGTGACGGAAACAATCGACGCACTCGGACACAAGTACTACAACGGAAAGTGCATCCGCTGCGGCGAGAGCTTCATGCAGCATGTCAAAGAGTCCGCCACATCGCCCAACTACGGAATGTATTTCCAAATCGACGACGTTGTTTCGAACTACGGTCCCGACGTCATAAACGAATACGGCGTTTACCTTCACCACAACGAAGACGCGCAGTTTGATAAGGTTGCCGTTTACCTCACACAGGACGGCAACATGTGGCGCCGCTGCATCGCATGCACCGGCAGCGACATTACGACGGCGATTTACGTTCCGTACCTTTCGGACGGCAAAGAGATGAAGTACACCGGTCTTAACTCGTCGTGGATAAACACGTTTAACCTTTCCAAGAACGCCGCAGGCATCTGGAATTACTCGAACTACGCGACCATCGGCGTGAACCTTGAAGACAACGAGGGCAATATGCTGCTCACTCTCTGCGACGTTGGCATCGCGGGCAAGGAAACGCGCATTTTCGACGATCTCGACGAGATGATAAAGTGGCTCTCCGGCGATTGCGTATCACACAGTTACCGTTCGACGGTGACGATAGCACCCACCTGCATGCGCAAGGGCGAAAGAACATACACCTGCGTCAACTGCAATTACAGTTACGTCGAAGAAATCGATGTTATAGCGCACGACTATTCGGTGTACACGAACAACAACAACGGCACTCACTCCAAGAAGTGCTCCATGTGTCCGGAAACGATAACGGAAAACTGTAATTTCACTTCGAAAACGGTTGCACCCACGGTGAGCCAGCAGGGTTACACCGAGTATACGTGCTCCGTCTGCGGATACAGTTACAAAGACAACTTTGTTGACCCCGTACCGCCCGGAGAACTTCTCGACGAAACTCTCGTACTGTTCAACAGCGGCAACGGCAGTGCACACGGATGCAGCTACTACGGTAAAGATTCAAGCTGGATTTCCGTTGCGAATCCGAACTTCAACGCCGCAAGCGTCGATAACGGCGGTTACGACATTTATGCAAATCATGATTATTCACCGATTACTCAGGTGGGTATCCCGTTCACCGTCAAGGAAGAAGTGACGGAAGACGCGAAACTTATACTCAACTGCTACGACGTTGACGAAGACAGCGGCGAGAGAGATTACCTGTATCTCGTTGACGAAACCGACGGCAAGGAGTATCAGCTTTCCGGATATCTCTCGGGCATGGACGAGCAGTGGAACAGCACGACGTTTACCGTTCCCGCCGAATATCTTGTCAAGGGCAAGACGTATCACTTCAAGATGAACGTTGCCGTCAGCGGCTGGCACGTGTTTGTCAGAACCGCAAACCTTGAGCTTTCAAGCTGGACAGAACCCCTCGAAAAAGCCGAACTTACGGTGTCGATAAACGGCAATACGGTTGAAGCGTCTTTGTTCGCGCAGACGAATGCGGACACGAATCTCACGCTTGAATACAAGGCATCGTGCGGAATGTATCAGTACGGTTCGCACTTTGCGTCGGCGGATGTGACAACTTCCGGCGTTACCGTTCCCGCGAGCTTCGACCTTGTAAGCGGAGCACCGGCAGGAACATATCTGATTACTGTATACATCAAGGACTCAGACGGCAAGATACTCAATTCTCTGACCGTCACTGTTTCGAAGGGCGGCAAGTACTCGGTGAACTACCACCCGAACGGCGGTTCAAATACCGTTCCCTCGGACGGCGTTTCGTATGAAAAGGGAGAGAAAGTCACCGTACTCTTTACCGAACTTCCGTCACGTCCCGGATACCTCTTTATGGGTTGGGCGAGAAGCGCATCGGCTTCGACTCCCGATTTTACCGCCGACGGCGTGAAATCGTTCGATATGGGCAGCTCCGACGTGAACCTCTACGCCGTTTGGGCGGATAACGTCTGCAGGCATACGTTTAACGCTACCGTGACGAAAGCCGCAACATGCACCGAAAGCGGCGTCATGACATACAAGTGCATTTACTGCGGATACTCCTACGACGAAGCCATAATCGAAACGCATTTGTACAAACTGTACAAGATTATTGAATCCATTTGCATGGCAGACGGCAAGAAAATCTATCGCTGCGAGAAGTGCGGCGACGAGTACGAAGAGATTATCAAGGGCGGTCACAGCTACGTTTCCGAAGTGACGAAGAAAGCAACGAAGAACGAACCCGGCATAATCACGTACACCTGCGAAAAGTGTGGCGACATGTACACGGAAGAGTATACTATCGGCTGGGGCGAGGTTCTCCTTGTTCAGGATATTCCCTCATGGCAGACCGACTCCGACGTTGCGTTGCTTAATAAGCTCCTTGCAGACGGCAAGATCGCTTCATGGAATAAAGTCACTTCCTCGATGCTCCTTGATACCGATATTTCCGGCTATGACTGCGTGCTTATCGCAAACGACCAGGTAAGCTCAACATACACGAATTTGGCGGCATGCAACAACATGCTTACGCAGTTCGCTGAGAACGGCGGCGTAGTGATTTACGGCGCATGCGACAACGGCTGGGTTGACGGCGACATTACTTACACTCTGCCCGGCGGCGCGGCAAAACAGAACTACTATTCCGTTCACAACTACATCCTCGACTACACATCTCCCGTAGTAACGGGCGAAAAGTCGGACGGCACGGGCATAACCAACGATCTGCTTGAAGGCAGTTACTGCTCTCACAGCTATTTCCCCGCATCCTCTCTTCCTGCGAACGCGAACGTGATTATCGCCGACGCGAACGGCAACGCGACTCTTGCGGAGTACCGTTTGGGCAACGGCAGAATCATTCTCTCGGGACTTACATGGGAGTTCTACTACGAGAGGAATTATCAGTCAAATGATACAACATACGCAAAACAGGTTTATGACGATCTTATCCTGTATGCTCTGGATGAATGCTACTACAAAGACTGTAACCACGCAGAGAAGGAAGAACATGCGGCGGCAACCTGCACGGAAGACGGATATGAAAGAACCGTCTGCACCGTTTGCGGAAAGATTCTGAAATCCGTAATCGTTCCGGCGTTGGGTCACGATATCGGCGGCGAATATACCGTAATCAAGAAAGCGACCTGCACGACCGACGGTATCCAGTCTCTTGTGTGCGCACGCTGCAACAAGCAGATAGTCGATGAAACCGCCATACCCGCAAGAGCTCACAACCTTTCCGAAAAGACGCTCAAATCTGCACCCACCTGCACGAAAGGCGCGGTTTGGGAACAGCACTGTCTTAACAAGGATGAAAGCGATCTGTTTGAAGCATGCGAATACGTATTGTACACCGACGGCTCTGAACTGTTGGCGCATTCAATGCCGGACGAATGGACTGTAACGAAGACTGCAACCTGCACCGAAGAGGGTGAAGAAGAACGCAAGTGCGCAAACTGCACCTACACCGAAACGCAGAAAATTGCAAAGAAAGAGCACGCTCTCGGCGGCTGGACTGTAACGAAGACTGCAACCTGCACCGAAGAGGGTGAAGAAGAGCGCAAGTGCGCAAACTGCACCTATGTCGAAAAACAGACGATTGCAAAGAAAGACCACGCTCTCGGCGGCTGGACTGTAACGAAGACTGCAACCTGCACCGAAGAGGGTGAAGAAGAGCGCAAGTGCGCAAACTGCACCTACGTCGAAAAACAGACGATTGCAAAGACAGAGCACACGCTCGGCGAATGGACTGTAGACACCGAAGCGACATGCACGGTTGACGGCTCGAAGTCGCACCACTGCACAC
>CAVKLD010000011.1:0-31846 GCA_963657065.1 bacterium | reverse complement strand
GAAGACATCGACGCGCTCGGTCACGACATTTCGACGGAATGGACGGTAGACACCGGGGCGACATGCACGGTTGACGGCTCGAAGTCGCACCACTGCACACGCTGTGAAGAAAAGTTTGACATTACGCCGATTGACGCGCTCGGTCACACTTTCGGCGAATGGAAAGTAACGAAGGCTGCGACATGTACCGAAGATGGTGAAGAAGAGCGCAAGTGCGCAAACTGCGCCTACACCGAAACACGACCGATTACAGCGACGTGTCACAAGCTCGAATGGGTTGTAACGAAGGCTGCTACCTGCACCGAACCCGGCAGCAAGTACAGAAAGTGCATTGTTTGCGAAAAAATCCTTGTTGCCGAAAAAGCTATTCCCGCGCTCGGTCACACTTACGAAAATGGCAGATGCGTCAATTGCGGCGACATCAAGGACGGATGCAAGCACATTTGCCACGAACACAACAGGATAGCGCAATTCTTCTGGAAGACAATGCTCAGAATTTTGAAGCTGTTCGGATTACAGAAAGAATGCGACTGCGGTGCATTGCACTACTGATAAAGCGGAGTGCCGGACATGCGGCGAAATGACACAATAATCTGAAGCTGACGGGCGTCAAACTCCTGCCGTCCGTCAGCGTAAAGCAACGCCTCCGAAGACATTGCGCTTCGGGGGCGGTTTTCCGTGCCATTCGGAAAAATCGTAATAATGAAAAAGTTCACGCGTTAATTTTATAAAATTCCTTGAAGAGTAAAAAAACGCCTGCGCAAGTTGACGGGCGGCACGGGGTCGGTTGCCGTCAGCTTAACGCGGGCGTGTGTTTTATGCTTTTTTTTGTCAGTCGAGGACGCCGGGAAGAAGTCCCGTTGCCATCGGCGGTGTTTTTTCAAATCGCGATTCGATTGTGATTTCGCGGTGTTCTTTGCCGGATTTGAGGATTCCGTCCATGACTTCGAGCACGTGGAAAGTCTGTTTGCTGTTTGCGCGGAACCACTTGCCGTTTCTCTCCGTCAGTCCCTTTGCCATGTCGGCAAGCCCGAGTGCGCGACTGTTTTTCGAATAGGGGAAGCACAGCGGCACTTCGGTAATCTCGCCCTGTTCGGGACGGTAGAGCTTCACGGGGCCGCCGAAATCGTTCGGGTCGGGAACAAACAGCGTGCCCTCAGAGCCGTAGACTTCAAATCGCGCCTGAGCGGGATAGTGAACGTCGAACGTCGTGAACAGCGTGCCCGTTGCGCCCGACGCGAAGCGGAGATTGCTCATTATGTGCGTGGGTGTGTGCACCTCAATCGTTTCGCCGAAATGCGGTTCGCTCGTGATTGTTCTTGTCGCAAAATTCGTTTCCGTCATTGCCGACACCGCCGCGACGGGTCCGAGCAGATTCACAAACGCGGTGAGGTAGTACGGTCCCATGTCGAAGAGCGGACCGCCGCCGTACTGATAATAGAAATCCGGGTCGGGATGCCAGCTTTCGTGCCCTCTGCATATCATAAAAGCGGCGACGCCTATCGGCGTTCCTATGTAGCCGTCTTCAATCAGCTTGCGGCAGGTTTGTATGCCGCTGCCGAGGAAAGTGTCGGGTGCGCCGCCGACGAAAAGTCCTGTTTTCGCGGCAAGCTCCATTATTTCGCGTCCCTCTTCAAGCGACGCGGCAAGCGGTTTTTCGGAATAAACGTGTTTTCCGGCGCGCAGCGCAGCCATCGTTACGTTGTAATGCTCGTACGGGCGCGTGAGGTTCAGAACGATATCCACTTCCGGATCTGCAAGCAGCTCGTCTGCGTCGTTATACAGTTTCGGAATGTTGTATTTTTCAACTGCCGCTTCGGCACGTTCTCTCACAAGGTCGCACACTCCGGCAATTTCGATTTCGCGGAACACTTTCGTTATGTTATCGAGGTAGATGCCGCTTATCGCGCCTGTGCCGACGAAGCCTATTTTAACTTTCTTCATATTGTTTCTCCTTTTAATAATTCTTTGCGTTGTTCTCGAAACGGTCGGCGGTAAGACCGTTTTCAACGGCATACTGCTTGCCTTCCGCCGCCCATATCATGCCGCGCTTCATGAGTTCCGCCGACGTCGGGAAGAGGTCGAACACGTCATCATGATGGCCGAGCGAACAGTAGAATACTCTGCCGTTGCCCCAGTATTTCGTCCATGCTACGGGCATCTGAATCGGTTTGTTTGAGCAGTGGTAATACGTTGCGTTCGGGAACTGTGTTGTCGCGAGTACCTCTATCGCGGGGTCGACGTGGAGATAATAGTGTTCGCTGCGCACGACGAAATCCGAGAGTCCAGCAGTGATGGGACTTGACGACGGCACGATGTTTACGGTGTATTCCACTCCGTCGCCGCCGGGATGACTAACCCACTGACCGCCCGTGATGAACTGCCAGTCGGGACTGTTGCGAAACGCGTCGCACATGCCGCCGTGGCAGCCTGCGAGTCCC
This sequence comes from bacterium, assembly GCA_963657065.1. Lineage (GTDB taxonomy): Bacteria > Bacillota > Clostridia > Oscillospirales > Acutalibacteraceae > RUG806. Next base: position 29,405 of record CAVKLD010000011.1, on the reverse strand, counting down.
GTACCGTTTGCAACGGCGTACGATACGTTTTTGACGTACTCGCTTTCGATTGTGCCCGAAGTCCAGCATGCGACGATAAGGTCATACTCCGCCAGCTTTTTTGCGTCGGCAAGGCACTCCTGCGTATCGTATATCTCGGCGGTGTAGCCGGCTTCTTCCATCATTTTCGCAAAACGCTTTGATGTCAGGTGAGGCTCGTGACCGTCCCAGCCGCCCTGAAAGATAAGTACTTTTTTCATGTCATTTTTCTCCCGTTCTTTTATAAAATGCCGTCGAGCGCATTCTTCCGTGCAAAATACCTCCGAACAAGCACAACGGCACGATTGTTTTAGCCGAACAGAATTTCGTTCAGCACGTTTTCGAGATACTCCTGTCTGCCGCTTGCGGGGAGCCTGATTTCACCCTTTGCGAGTGCGTACGCTTCGAGTTCTTCCGCTGTTGCGGTGCGCTCGATGATGCGCTTGCCGATGCCGTCGTTATATCCCGCGTAGCGGTTCGCGACGAAGCTGTCAAGACGGCCGTCTTTACGGATTTTGTCCGCCATGCGCAGACCGAGAGCGAACGCATCCATACCTGCGATATAGCTGTAGGCGAGGTCCTCGGGCGTGTACGAGCCGCGGCGTGTTTTTGCGTCGAAGTTAAGGCCGCCGTTTGTGAAGCCGCCGGCACGCAGGACTTCAAGCATGCAAAGTGCGGTGTCGTATACGTTTGTGGGGAACTGGTCGGTGTCCCAGCCGAGAAGCATGTCGCCCTGATTTGCGTCGATAGAGCCGAACATGCCGTTTACACGCGCCACGGTAAGCTCATGCGCGAATGTGTGCCCTGCGAGAGTGGCGTGGTTCGCTTCGATGTTCAGGCGGAAATCCTTGTCGAGTCCGTGTTGACGAAGGAATCCGATAACGGTGGCGGCGTCGAAATCGTACTGATGCTTTGTGGGTTCTTTCGGCTTCGGTTCGATGTAGTAGTCGCCCGTGAAGCCTATCTTGCGTCCGTGCTGCGACGTAAGGCGGAGAAGGTACGCCATGTTGTCAAGCTCCAGTCCCATGTCGGTATTGAGCAGGGTTTCGTAACCCTCTCTGCCGCCCCAGTAGACGTAGCCGTTGCCGCCGAGCTTAACGGTAAGCTCGATTGCCTTTTTTATCTGCGCCGCCGCGAACGCGAATACATCCGGGTCGGGCGATGTGCCCGCGCCGTGCATGTATCTGGGGTGATTGAAGCAGTTTGCTGTGCCCCAGAGGAGCTTTTTGTTGTATTTTGCCATGAGTTCGCCGATATGGTCGGTTATCTCATCAAGACGGCGGTTTGTTTCGGTGAGGTTGTCGGCTTCGGGCGCGATGTCGCGGTCATGGAAGCAGAAATAGTCAAGCGAGAGTTTGTCCATAAACTCAAACGCCGCCTCCGCTTTGCTGTGCGCAACGGTCATCGGGTCGCCGCCGCCGTAGGATTTGTTCATCGTGCCGACGCCGAACATGTCGGTGCCCTCAGCGCACATGGTGTGCCAGTAGGACATTGCAAACTTGCAGTGTTCGCGCATTGTTTTTCCGGCGATGACTTCGTCGGGATTGTAGCAGCGGAACGCAAAACCGGTTTTTGCGTCCTTGCCTTCGTAGGCGATTTTCGGAATATTCGGATAATACATAATTTTGTCGTCCTTTCGTGAATGCCGGAAGATATTCTCCCACTCCATTATAGTAGAAATGCTTGTCAAATACAGGACAGTTATGGTATAATATATAGACAAAATTTGTTTTTTCCGACACCGAAGAAAGGAGCGGCACTTACGTGCCGTGTACGTTGCCGCCTATGTTTTACGAATTTCGTCATTCGCTTGACGCGGATTACTGCCATGTGGAAACGGCTTGCGATTTTTCTTTTCCGTCGCATATGCACCACTGCTTCGAGTGGATAACCGTCACGGACGGCAAAATGCGCGTTGCCGTCGGTGAGAACGAGTACATGCTCTCGGCGGGGGAGTCGGTGCTTATTTTTCCGAATCAGATTCATTCTCTCGAATCTGCGCCGTCAAGCCGTCACTTTCTCTGCCTGTTCTCGCCTCGGCTCGTGCAGGCGTACGCCGAAAAAACGGCGGGCAAACTTCCCGAAGACAACCGCTTTTTCGCCGGCGGAATGACGGCGAAAGCGGTTACGGACGCGGTCAGTTCCAATCCGATTTTGCTTAAGGGGATTCTCTACACCGTGTGCGGCATGTTTGACAGCACCGCCGAATATCAGACGGGCGACAGCGACGCGGAGCTGCTGCTTTACAGAATATTTCTTTTTGTCGAACAGAATTACCATACGGATGCGTCCCTCGGTGCGCTGTCGCGTGCGCTCGGGTACGATTACGGTTATCTGTCGCGCTATTTCGGCAAATGCACGGGGATATCGTACAACGCGTATCTCAACCAGTACCGAATAAGCAAGGCGTGCTATATGCTTGAAAACAAAAAAATGACCGTACTCGACATCTCTGTCGAATGCGGTTTCGGTTCGCTTCGTTCGATGAACCGTCGGTTTCTTGCGCAGACGGGGAAGACTCCGACGGAGTACAGACGTTCGTGGACTCAGAAAAACGAAAAAGGCGGACGGGGACAATAACCGATCCCCGTCCGCTTAAGTCGGCTTATTTCTTGCGAAACAGTGAACACAGCGAGTGCTTCTCTTTTTGTTCCTCCGCCGACATGACGTCTTTCAGTTCGTAACCGGTGTCGGCAATGACCGCCGCCAGTTTGTCGCCGTCGAGCATTTCGTCGGACTCTATGACCGTTTCGTTTTTGGTGTGCGATGAGGTGACTTTTTTTACATTAAAGTTGCTTCTGATGACGTCGTTAATGTGCGACTCGCACATCGAACACATCATGCCTTCGATTTTAAGTGTGGTTTTTATCATATTGTTTCCTTTCTGCTTTTTGCCGAAAGACCGTTGAGTTCCTCTTCGGAAAGCGACGAGAGCAGCGCATATGTCGCGGCGGAGCAGTCGGTGATGCATGGAATCGCTTTTTTGAGCAGCGTTTCCACCGATTCATAGTACTCCGCGTACCGTTCGGCGACTTCGCGTCCCTCGCGGGTGAATACCACCCTGCCGTAGGATTCTTTGTTGATGAAATTCATTTCGATAAACGTGTTCATCATGTTGTGTACGCTCGGCTTCGATATGCCAAGACTGTCCGCGAGGCGAACGCAGCGTACACCCGCGCTGCCGTTGTCAAGACACAGCAGCGTGAGGAGGTATTTTAAGTTTGATGCCGTGAGTTTTTTCAAGTCCGTCATATTTTAAACCTTTGTCTTTTTGTTGTTGGATAAGTTCCGTCAATTTTATGTCCGACCGTCGAACGCCGCAGGGGTGAACGTTTGCGTGTGTAAAAAAACAGGAGAGAGAGCTTTGACTCCCTCCCCGGTTTTTTTATTCCTTGTGACAGGAGCCTGCCATTGCGCAGTGGGCACAGTTCCCGCCGCAGGAGGATTTGCCTTTTTTCTTATCTTTTACGAGCTTAACTATGATAAGCACGACGATAAGGGCAAGAACAAGGCTTATAATTATTGTGGCAAGATTGTTTGTGATCCAAGTGAGCATATTCGACCGACTTCCTTTCACGAAATTTGCTTATTTGTTTGTTTTGACCTTTGCCGTGAGTTTCGTTGCCTCTTTGTAGGGACGTACGAGCATGTAAATCATGAATGCGAGTACCGCTACCGCGAAAATTACGCCGATGATGCTGACGTTGCCTGTGAAGAGTCCGCCGAACTGGTTTATCATGAGGGCGATGCAGTAAGCGAATCCGCACTGATAAGCGATTGCAAACCAAGTCCACTTTGCGCTGTTCATCTCTCTCTTGATTGCGCCGATAGCCGCGAAGCACGGAGCGCAAAGAAGGTTGAATACGAGGAATGAGTACGCCGTGATGCCGGTGAACGCCTGAGCGATTGTCTGATATACCGTCTGATCGCCGCCGCCGTAGAGGATGCCGAGTGTGCCGACGATGTTTTCTTTCGCGACAAGACCCGTGATGGACGCGACGGTCGCCTGCCAGTTGCCCCAGCCGAGAGGCTTGAATATCCATGCAATCGCGCCGCCTATAGTCGCGAGTATCGAGCTGTCGATCTGATCTTCGGAGAGCATTCCGAATTTGCCGTCGACAACGCCGAAGTACGTTGCGAACCAAACGAAGATAGTGGAGAGTGTGATTATCGTGCCGGCTTTCTTGATGAACGACCAGCCGCGTTCCCAAGTGGAGCGGAGAACGTTTCCGACAGTGGGAAGGTGGTAAGCGGGAAGTTCCATAACGAACGGAGCGGGATCGCCTGCGAACATCTTTGTCTTTTTAAGCATGATGCCCGAAACGATGATTGCTGCCATGCCGATGAAGTATGCGCTTGTCGCAACCCAAGCCGAGCCGCCGAAGATTGCGCCTGCTATCATTGCGATGAACGGGACTTTTGCGCCGCAGGGGATGAATGTTGTGGTCATGATGGTCATACGGCGGTCGCGTTCGTTTTCGATGGTACGCGAAGCCATGATTCCGGGGATGCCGCAGCCGGTGCCGATGAGCATCGGGATAAACGATTTACCGGAAAGACCGAACTTACGGAAGATACGGTCGAGCACGAATGCGATACGCGCCATGTAGCCGCATGCTTCAAGGAACGCAAGGAGCAGGAACAGAACGAGCATTTGGGGAACGAATCCGAGAACCGCGCCGACACCGGCAACGATACCGTCGTTAATGAGTCCCGCGAGCCAATCGGCTGCGCCCGCTTTTTCAAGTCCGCTGCCCACGAGTGCGGGGATGCTCGGAACCCATACGCCGTATTCGGCTGCGTCGGGTTCGGCAAATGCGGTTTCCGCGTCTGCGGCAAGCCTGTCTTCAAAGTACTTTACTGCGTCGAGATAAGACATCGCGACTGTTTCTTCCGCTTCTTCTTTGGACAGATTTTCGGGAACTGCGGAGTAGTAAACCGTCATGGGGTTGATGGCGAGTGTTTCCTCGTCCTCAACGTCAATCGATGCGGTCTGTTCGTCCGTGGTAAACGCTTTCATCTCTTCAACAGCCTTCGCGCCGTCGAAGTCTTCCGCTTCGAAGTCAATGTCGGGAAGGTACGCCTGAATCGCAAGGCTTGCTGCCGAGAAATCGTCCGCGTCCGCGGTGTATTCGCTTGTGCCGATGCCGAACAGATGCCAGCCGTCGCCGAACACGCCGTCGTTAACCCAGTCGGTGGATGCCGCGCCCACGGTTACCATCGAGATGTAATAGACGAGGAACATGATGACCGCGAAAATCGGAAGTCCGAGCCAGCGGTTGGTGACTATCTTATCTATCCTATCGGAGGTGGTAAGCTGTCCTGCCGCCTTTTTCTTGTAGCAGGCTTTAATTATCGTACCTATGTAGATGTATCTCTCGTTGGTGATAACGGATTCGGAGTCGTCGTCCATTTCCGCTTCAACGGCTTTGATGTCCTTTTCGACGTGTTCGAGCACCGCTTTGTCGAGGTTAAGGCTTGCAAGCACTTTGTCGTCGCGCTCGAAAATCTTAATTGCGTACCATCTCTGCTGCTCCTCGGGGAGAGAGTGAACGGTAACTTCTTCGATGTGCGCGAGTGCGTGCTCGACCGAACCCGAGAACGTGTGCATCGGAACGGTTTTGCCGTTCTTCGCTGCGTCTATCGCCGCTTCGGCTGCTTCGGTAATTCCCGTTCCTTTAAGGGCGGAAATTTCAACTATCTTGCATCCGAGCTGACGGGAAAGCTCCGCCGTGTTTATCTTGTCGCCGTTTTTCTTGACAACGTCCATCATGTTGATGGCGATAACCACGGGAATGCCGAGTTCCGTGAGCTGCGTCGTAAGATAAAGGTTTCTCTCCAGGTTCGTACCGTCGATGATGTTGAGTATCGCGTCGGGGCGTTCGCCTATGAGGTAGTTTCTCGCCACGACTTCTTCAAGCGTGTAGGGAGAGAGAGAATATATGCCGGGAAGGTCGGTGACGATTACGCCGTCGTGCTTTTTCAGCTTGCCTTCCTTCTTTTCGACCGTTACTCCGGGCCAGTTGCCTACGAACTGATTGGAGCCTGTCAGTGCGTTGAACAGCGTCGTTTTGCCGCAGTTCGGGTTGCCCGCGAGGGCTATTCTGATGTTATCCATTGTCCTGTTCCTTTCCGCAGTGCGATTACTCTACTTCTATCATTTCCGCATCTGCTTTGCGCAGCGAAAGTTCATAGCCGCGCACCGTTACCTCTATCGGATCTCCGAGCGGCGCTACCTTGCGGACGTGAACGTCCACGCCCTTTGTTATTCCCATGTCCATGATGCGGCGCTTTACCGCGCCCTCACCGTGAAGCTTGACGACTTTTACCGTGTCGCCGATTTTTGCCTGCTTCAGCGTTTTCATACGCCTTGACCTCCCAAAAAATTTATTTCACACGCTCCGAAAACATGCGTTTCCCGCGTGTCCGTTTACGCAATGAACGGTGCGAACGCGTCACACCATTATCTTTATCGCCATTTCTTCGCTTATTGCCACCCGCGCTTCTTTTACGTTGACAATTACGTTGCCGCCGAGGCGGTTTATGACTCTCACCTTGCCGCCTACCACAAAACCGAGGTTCTCAAGGTGCTTCTTTACTTCGGCGCTGCCGCCTATCTTCTTTATGATGTTTTCCTGATTTTCATCTGCCAAGCTCAACGGCATCATAGCTTTTTACCTCTTGTTCATACGGTGATTAGCATTTGCTAACCAAATCGCATTTAATGTGGTTAGCACTTGCTAACCGATTATCATAATAACCGCTGAGCCGCGAAAAGTCAATAGTTTTTTTGTTTTTTTGTCCGAAAAAAGCATATTTCGGCGTGTAGTACAAATAGTTAGCCGCCACTAACCATTTAATCGGTCATTCTGCCCAATCCCTCCGCCGCTTGCTTCGCAAAACACCTCGGATAAATGAAGCGCAGAAGTACCGACCCGGCGCAAAGCGGAGGATAAAAGCGCAATGCCGCCGGGGGGATTCGGCGTGATGGGTCATATATTTCAATCATATATACTTTTCTATTGTGAGAACCGAGCGGTTTTTTTTGGTTTTTGCGGTTTCGCCGCGGGTGATGAAGCGGCCTTTTCCGCGAACCGAGATGACGTCGCCGTTTTTCGGGTGCGCGGACGGTGAAACAAGACTTCCGTTTATGAACACTTTTTTTGCCGCGAAGAGTTCGGCGACGCTGCTGCGCGGCAGGTTGTACACCGCGCCGACGATGCAGTCCGCACGGTCGGATGCTGCTATGACGGTTATTTCTTCCGTTTTGCACAGCGGTTCGGACGGGTCGAATTCGCAGACGGCGCATTTTACGTCGGTGTGTTTGATTTTTTTCAGTTCGCCGCAGATATATTCGGCTTTGTTTTCGTTTACAAAAATGTACGCGTGTTTCCCTCTGACCGCGATGTCGCCTGTCTGAGATCGTTCCAGTCCGAGCGACATTACCGTGCCGAGTATGTCGCGGTGTGACAGTTCGTCGGCAAAACGTTCGCTCAGCGGCGAAATGCCGATGCACGCTATCGGGAACGGCTGCTCGTATCCCAATTCTTTCGGCGAACCGAATCGGGCGCAAACGCGTTCGCATCCGTCGGCGCCGCCGAACAGCGAAAATTCACACAGTTCTTTCTTCATCGAGTGCAGCGCGGACTGCTCGTCAAGCGTCAGAAACGGTGAAAATGTGTATATTCCGCGCTTTTCGCTCTTGTCGGAGAGGTCTTTGATGTGTTCGGCAAAATAATTCATTTCAGCTGTTTTCTTTCTTGTATGTTAAAATAAGTGCGGAACGCGGCGGGAGATTTATGCTGATTCCGTCTGCAAAAAGCGACTGCCCGTCAAGGGAGGCAGGCGCACTGCCGTTCAAAAAGAGCGTTTTGGTTTTGTTTCGGATTTTTGCGCCGCTCGGAGCGTATTCCGCAGAAAAACCGTAGCGCGCCGCCGTGTCAAGTCCCGAAAAGCGAATGTGTGCCGACTGCGGCGCGTTCAGCGGACGGTAGGCGAGGAGCATACCGCCGTTTTCGTCGCCGAACTGCATCGCAGTCCATGTTTTGTCGGTCGGGTCGGCAGGGAACGGGAGATAAAAATCTTTCAAAAAATTGCAGCAAACGGTGTCATAAAGAAGAAGAAACCGTCTGCATTCATCGGGGCGTTCGACGGCGAAGTCATAATACACTTCCGTCACGGGGGTGAGGTGACTAAGGGAGTCATAGATATCCTTTTCCCATGCGTTGCTTGCGTTGCTCACCGGGAGAAACAGCGAAATGCCCGCACTGTGCGCCTGCGTAGCCTCCGACAGGCCGGGGCAGTTTGAGCAGTTGTAGTCGGAACGCCACAGCGGAAAACTTCTGTGCATCATCTCAAGGTCGAGCCGCTGTCCGCCCATCGCGCAGTTGTCAGCGACAAGTCCGGGGATACCGTCGAGCAGAGCATCAATAAACCTGTACAAATTTGTCACATAGTGATTTTCGGTGATGCCGTGCCTGTTTTCGCCGTCTTTTTGATCCCACATCTCGGACGGATTGCGTATGCAGTTAAAATCCTGACGGTAAATGTCGATTTTGTTCTCCCTGAGCGAAGCAAGTATCGTTTTTGTGATAAAATTACAAGCGTCATTATCTGCCAAATTGAGGTAAAAACGCGCTTCGTAGTTGTCGTTCGGTTTTTCGAGCAGCCAGCCGTTTTTCTTTGCTTCGTTGTAAACATATGAGTTTTCGGTCATGCGTTCCGGTTCGTACCACTGCAAAACGCGGCAGTTTTCGCCGTGAAGCAGGTCGGACACCGCCGAAAACCCGTCGGGAAACTTCTTTTTGTCGGCCTTCCAGCTGCCGACGCTGTTGTCCCAACGCGCATTTTCGGCAGTGCTGTCAAAATACCAGTGCTCTGCATCGAACCAGAATCCGTCGATAAGATTTATAAGTCCGCTTTCTTTCATGCTTTTTACAATTTTACGTACATCCGCCGCGCTGTTTTTGAGCGGAGTCGAGCCGCCGCTGACGCAGTAGTATTTTTTTGCGCCGAAATCTGCAGGCATTATGCGGTTTTTGACAAAACGGCGGAACATGTTGAATCCTTTTGTGCATTTGCCGCAGTACGGTGTCAGACCGACGAGCGGCGTGCGTATCTTTTCGCCGGGCAAGAGATACGTTTTAAGTCCTTTTTGACATATGCGTATGCGCAGTTTGCCGTCCGACGCGTCAAAATCGGCTGCCCAGCGGCCCGTCCAGCCGACGGAGAGAACCGCATTAAAGCGGTCGCTGCAGATATTGAAATACGGCATATACCGAAGCGACGGGCGGCCGCCGTCGGCGCAAAAACCGCTACTGCCGTCCGAAAGACCGTGCGTGAGCAGTGTAAAGTCGTCGGGCGACGTATCCGAACCGGTAAGGTAATACATGTCCGCATTTTTTCCTGCCGCAAAGGTGCGGTCGAGCGTGTAAAAATCACTTATAACGGGTGAGTTTTCCGCGGCGGTGTTTTCCGCTTCGGCATAAAACATGAATGAGCACTCGTCGTAAAACAGTTCCGCGTAAACGGTAACCGTAAGGCTGTTTTCGCCGTCGCGGTACGTCAGCTTGACCTTTTCGCCGTTTGTGCCGATCGGTCGGTCACGGAATATTTTTTGAAATTTCAGGGTATTTCCGATTTTTTTGCCGCCGCAGGAAAGACTGAAAACGGGCGATGAGCCGTCCGAGAAAAAAATGTCAAACAGATGCTGCGCGAATTCCTTTTCGCTGTCCGATGTCCGTGCTTCGTCCGCCGTTATCGGCGGCAGCACCCCGGCGCGCATGTCGGGGGTGATGTGTTCGTTTTTGCTGTTCATATTATGAGCTCTCCCGCCGTTTTTCGGCATTGGTGCACATTTTGTGCAAAAACGGCAGTATCCGACCGTGTCGAATACCGCCGTGCTTGGTTTGTTCGGTTTGTGTTATATCAGTTCGTACGTGTCTTTTGCTATCATGAGTTCTTCGTTCGTGGGGATGACGAAGAGCTTTACCGTGCTGTCGGGCGTTGTGATGTCGACTTCTTTTCCGCGCAGTGCGTTCTTTGCTTCGTCGACGGAAACGCCGAGGAACGCGAGTTTTTCGGCGATGCGCGTTCTGTAATGCGGATTGTTCTCGCCGATGCCGCCGGTGAATATCACCGCGTCAACGCCGCCCATTGCAGCCGCAAAACCGCCGATGTACTTCACAAGCTGGTGACAGAACATTTTCTCGACAAGCTGAGCCTTGGCGTCGCCGTTTTTGGAACGCTGCTCTATCTCGCGGTTGTCGCTCGTGTCGCCCGTGATGCCGAGCATACCGCTCTTTTTGTTCATCACTGTGTCCATTTCATCGGGTGAAAGGTCATACTTTTTCATCAAAGTGGTGACTATTGCGGGGTCAATCGAGCCGCAGCGCGTGCCCATCATGATGCCCTCGAGGGGAGTAAGACCCATTGTGGTGTCAAGGCATTTGCCGTCGACCACCGCCGATATCGACGAACCGTTGCCGAGGTGGCACGAAACGATTTTGCTGTGTTCGGGTGAACCGAGCATGTCGATGCATCTCGCGCTGACGTATCTGTGCGATGTGCCGTGGAAGCCGTAACGGCGTATGCCGTCTTCCTCGTAATATTTGTAGGGGAGAGCGTACATGTATGCAAAGTCGGGCATTGTCTGATGAAAAGCCGTGTCGAAAACCGCGACTTGCGGCACGCCGGGGAGAAGCTCCTCGAAAGCGTTTATGCCCTTGAGATTCGCGGGATTGTGGAGCGGTCCGAGCGGGATGCATTCTTTGATTGCTTCCTTGACGGCTTCGGTTACTTTCACGGAACCGCTGAATTTGCTGCCGCCGTGCAGGACTCTGTGTCCCACGGCTTTTATCTCGCTGATGTCGGACATAACGCCGCACTCTTTATCGGTGAGAGTTTTTACGAGCATCTTTATCGCGTCCGCGTGATCCGCCTGCGCCGGCAGGGGCTCGTCGGATTTTACTTTACGCATCTTGCCGTTTCCGTCGGGAAGTTTGTGCGTGAAAGTGGGGAAATCCGTCGTGAGCTGCTGAAAAATGCCGTTGCACAGTTCCGTGCCCTCCGGCATTTCGAATACCGTATATTTGAGTGACGAGCTGCCGCAGTTGATTACAAGTTCTTTCATACGTTGCGCCTTCTTTTCAATCTGAAATTTTGCATCATATATTTTATCACACCGCATGGAAGATATCAACGTTAATTTTGTGTTTTGTCCGCTTTTTTTTGCGGTTGTTGCAATTATTTGTTTCTGCTCGGAGGATTCGGGCAGTCCATGACGTTCTCCGAACGCATTGCGGGTTTTGCCCAGCGTACGGCGTTGAGGAGCACTCTCTGCACGTTGGGGTTATAGAATGTGGGGTAGGTTTCGTGACCGGGCTGGAAGTAGAAAATCTTTCCGTTGTCGCGTGTGAAAGTAACGCCGGAGCGGAAAACTTCGCCGCCCGAATACCATCCCATGAAAACGATATCGTCGGGGTTCGGAATGCCGAACGGCTCGCCGTACGTTTCGTCTGCGGGGAGTTCGAAGCAAGTGTCTATGCCCGCCGCTATCGGATGCGACGGTTTTGTCACCCAGACGCGCTCCATATCGTCGCTCTCTCTCCAGATGAGCGAGCACGAAGTGCCGAGCAGACGCATGAAAGGCTTTGATTTATGCGCGGAGTGCAGGAATATCGCGCCCATGCCGTTGAGGACGGCGTTTTGCACTTTCTCGGCGATTTCGTCGGGAACGTCGGAGTGGTTGCAATGACCCCACCATATTATTACGTCGGTATTTGCGAGAACTTCATCCGTAATACCGCAGTTTTCGTCGTCGAGCGTTGCTGTCGTGACTTCGATGTCGTCTTCTTTGCCAAGAAAATCCGCAATCGCGGCGTGGATTCCGTTCGGGTAAACCGTCGACGCTGCGCAGTCGGGGTCTTTCTCGTGTCTGAATTCGTTCCATACAAGGACTCTTATCATATTTTTTAACCTCTCTTTGTTACAGTTTTTTTACAAAATAATTATAGCATTTTAACCGTTTGTCTGCTATTATATTTTTTGAAAAATATTGCAAAAAATTGCGAAAGGGGAGAAAAACAATGGAAATAATTCGCGAGAAAGCCGCAGCAGAGGACGGCGTCACCATCCCGGTGGAGTGCATCGAAATGAGCAAAAGAAACGATTTGCCCGATTTGTACGCGCATTTCCACAACTATGTGGAGATAATTTATCTGTACGACGGGCAGCTGCGCGTGTGGCTGAACGGCAGAGAATACATTCTGAACGAGGGCGAAATCGTCATAATCAATTCGAAAGAGAGTCACCGCCTTGAATCGAATGCGCCCGAGAGCCGCTATTATGTAATAAAATTTAACCCGGAGATTTTGTGGGCGACGAAGGATTCCGTTAAGGTGACGCGTTACGTGCTGCCGTTTTTGAATTCCTCGTCCACACAGCCGCGTGTATTTTTGAAGTCGTTCGTTGAGGAGAACGGCATCGCCGAGCTTATATACGACGCTATGGACGCGTGGAAAAACCGTCCCGTCGGGTATGAACTTTTTCTTCGCGGCGACGTGCTTAAGATTTTCGGTCATGTTGTCGGCTACCTTTCAAACCTCGGCGTTGAGATAAAATACACCATCGGCACAGGCACTATTTTCGGAGCAATGGATGATATTGTCAACTACGTAAACGAAAATTACCTTACGTGCGACGAAAGCGAACTTGCTAAAAAATACCGGGTCAGCTACAGTTATTTCTCGCGTGCGTTCAAGCAGGTTATGAACATGACCTTTAAAGAGTATACAAATTACCTTCGTATAAACGAAGCGCAAAGGCTGCTGCTTACCACAAACATGTCCATAACGGATATTGCGATGGAGATGGGTTTTTCGTCGGCAAGCCATTTTATAAATGTGTTCAGACGGCACATGGGACGCTCTCCCAAACAGTACAGAAAAAACGTCGCGAAGACCGATTCGGAACAGTGAATTTTTACCCGACGGGAGTTAAACCGTGCCCCGCCGGCGTTTTCTTTCCGGCGCATTTCGCCCTTTTCGTTTTGATTTGCGCCATGAGCGCGTCGGACGCGAAACGGATTTACGCCGGCGAACGCAAAAGAGCTGTGACGGGAGATTTTTTGTCAAAAAACGCGGGTGCCTTGTGAAGTTGCACAAAAGCGTATTTTTAACTTTGTGAATGTTGAATGAAAAAATTTTTTAGAAAAATTTCAAAAAACTATTGACAAGCGGCTTTTGCCGTGCTAAACTGCAAACAAGTTACAAATCGAATATCTGTCAGGTAGAGGCGCGATGACTATGAGTAGCACGAAAAACGGAGTATCCGCTCCCGTGTGAAAGGAGCCGTCGCCGAGGATGCACGGTACGGATTTTTGCCGTGTATACCGGTACGTCGGATAATATCCGCCGTACTGTCACTTTAGAGTGGAGAGCTATCACGGTAATGCAGTAATATATCGGCTGCCGCAGTGATTTTTCCACTGCGGCGGCTTTCGTTTTGCAGCAAAAAAAACAAAAAGGGGTAAACAAAAAATGAAAAGAACACTTTGTATCGTACTTGCAGTTATCACCGCGCTGTCGTGCGCGCTCGCTTTCGCCGCATGCGGCAACGGCGGAAATGAGTCGACTGACGCCGCGACGGACGCTTCGGGCGCATCCGAACCGGCAACGGCAGCATCTTCCTCGTCGGACATCGGCGCAAACGACCTTGAAAAAATCAAGGCTGCCGGCAAGCTCGTAGTCGGCATGGAATGCGCTTACGCTCCCTACAACTGGTCGCAGACGACCGAGAACGAATACACCGTTAAGGTTCGCGACGGCATGTATGCGGACGGCTACGATGTTCAGGTAGCGAAAAAGATAGCCGAGGCTCTCGGTGTTACGCTTGAAATCAAGCCGATGGAGTGGGACGGACTTATTCCTGCCGTTAACGCATCCGACATTGACATTGTTGTCGCCGGTATGTCGCCCACAGCGGAAAGAAAACTCAGCGTTGACTTCTCCGATACGTATTTCGACAGCAACCTCGTTATCGTTTGCAAAAAGGATTCGCAGTACGCTTCGGCTACGAAGATTGCGGACTTCAGCGGCGCAAAGATTACAGGTCAGCACAACACTTTCCACTATGATGTAATCGAACAGATTGACGGCGTTGAAAAGCAGGCGGCTCTTCCCGATTTTGCGGCTCTTACACAGGCTCTTGCATCCGGTTCGATTGACGGCTACGTTTGCGAGAAACCCGGTGCGGAATCCGCTGTTGCGGCAAATTCCGAATTCACGTTCATTGAGTTTGCCGAGGGCAACGGCTTCACATGCGACCCGGCGGACGCTTCGATTGCAGTCGCTATGAGAAAGGGCAGCTCCCTCACGGAAGAGATAAACAAGGTTATCGCTTCTCTCACGACGGAACAGAAGGAGTCGCTCATGAGAGAGTGCATTGCCCGTCAGCCCGTAAGCGAAGACTGAAATTTGTTCGCTTCGGTTCGCTCGGTTCTTTGAAAATATTTAGGAAACGGTAGATAACTATGGGATTTTTTGATTGGACTCAACGGCTTCTCACGGAATACTGGAAGCTGTTTCTCGAGGGCACGGGTTATACGCTTCTGATGGCTCTTATCGGTACGGTCGCCGGTTTTATAATAGGTCTTGTGATTGCGGTGATTCGCACCGTTCCCGCCGAAAAAGACAAGTCGTGCGTAAAATGGGCGCTTATGAAAGCGGTTAACTTCATTTTGTCGGTGTATGTCGAGGTTATCAGAGGCACGCCGATGATGGTTCAGGCTCTTATAATCCACTACAGCTGGTTCGCAAAAATAGGCATGCCGCCGCTATTGTCCGCAATTATCATAATTTCGGTTAATACGGGCGCGTATATGGCTGAAATAGTCCGCGGCGGTATTATCTCGATTGACAAGGGTCAGGTCGAGGGCGCGCAGTCCATCGGTATGACGCATTTCCAGACTATGACGCTCGTCGTTATTCCTCAGGCGATAAGAAATATCATGCCCTCTATCGGCAACGAGTTCGTCGTAAACATCAAGGACAGTTCCGTCTTGAGCGTTATTTCGATAACGGAGCTGATGTTTATGTCGAAGTCGGCAGGCGGTACGTACTTCCAGTTCGTCCCCGCGTATGTTATCTGTGCGGTGATTTATTTCATTCTGACATTTACCGTGACACGTATACTTCGTCTTGCTGAGAAAAAGATGGACGGCGACGACACGTTTGTCATTTGCGGTTCGCAGACCGATTTCAAGAGTCAGATAAATGCAAAAAAGGAGGACGAGTGAAATGTCATTGATAGAAGTCAGTCATCTTAAGAAGTCCTTCGGCGCGAACGATGTTTTGCACGACATCAACTTTTCGGTCGAGTCCGGCGACGTTATAAGCGTTATCGGCTCGTCGGGTTCGGGCAAGAGCACCATGCTGCGCTGCATAAATCTGCTTGAAAAACCGTCGGGCGGCACAATCAGTTTCCATGGCAAAGACATCAGTCAAAAGGGCGTTTCGCTTGCCGAGTACCGCTCGAAAGTGATAATGGTTTTTCAGAGTTTCAACCTTTTCAACAACATGAGCGTTCTGAAAAACTGTACTGTCGGTGTTCAAAAGGTGCTCAAACTCTCGAAGAGCGAAGCGGAATCGCGAGCAGAAAAATATCTGTCAAAGGTCGGCATGGCGGCATACAAGAACGCAAAGCCGCGCCAGCTGTCGGGCGGACAGAAGCAGCGCGTTGCGATTGCGCGTGCGCTGTGCATGGAGCCGGAAGTGATTTTGTTCGACGAACCCACGTCCGCGCTTGACCCGGAAATGGTCGGCGAAGTGCTTGCGGTCATGAAATCGCTTGCGAAGGACGGACTCACCATGATAGTCGTCACGCACGAAATGGCGTTTGCGCGTGATGTTTCCGACAAAGTCATCTTCATGGACGGCGGCTACATCGAGGAAGAGGGCGCACCCGAAAAGATTTTCGGCTCACCCGAAAAACCGAGAACGAAAGAGTTTCTCTCAAGATACTTCGAGCAGTAAAACCTGCCGAACTCCCGTAAACTTCCGCAACGAAATAAAAATAATAACCGTATTTCACCCGGGCATCAAAACCCATTCGTGAAATACGGTTTTTTTAACGTAAATTTCAATCCGTGCAATGTTTGCGGTCAAATGTACAATACGCAATATTATTTGTTTACGTTGACAATTTACGTCGTTCCGCCGGGCGACGGTCGAACATGAAATTGACGAAAAAAACATGCACGACACCCGACCGCTACATACCGAAAAAAGTTGGTAGCGACAGTGAGGCGTCGTGAGCGCATTTATAAGCGAACAGCCGAACCGAGCGTGACTTTTTTCGGAAACGAGGAGCAAGACAAGCGGGCGGATGTCCCGCGTCACCACGCGGGACGGAGCAAAGCGGTCTTTGCGACGAGTCGGGCAAAAAAAATAACGCCGCCTTGCCTGCGGCAGTTATTTTTTTTCTCTGGAATGTCGTTATCAGTCCTGGGCGGGAGCGCCTACGGGGCAGGTGTCCGCGCAAGCTCCGCAGTCGATGCAGAGATCTTCGTCGATAACGAATTTGCCGTCGCCTTCGCTTATCGCTTCAACGGGGCAGCCTGCCGCGCATGCGCCGCAGGAAATGCATTCGTCGGAAATTTTGTATGCCATCGTGAGATCCTCCTTCTCATGGTTTGAGTCAATTGTAGCATAATTTTTGGAAATTTCAATACCTGTATAGAAGTTTTTTTTGCAGAAACGGCAACTTTTGGCGAAATTTTTTTGCGCGGCGCGTCGAATCAATCGAGCGTCACCACGCACACGGTGATATCGTCGCATTTGCCGCCGGGAGAGGCGGTTGCCGCTTTTTCGAGAATATACGCGGCGAGTTCTTTTTCGTCGGTATTTTTCTTTTCGCGAAATATGTTTTTGAAGAAATCGTACGAGAGATACGATGCGCCGTCCGACATTATAATTACTGCGTCGCCTGCCGACAGGTTGGTTTCGCTTCGTTCGAACCGTGTTCCGCCGATGATGCCGAGCGGCAGCGACGAACGCTCGACTATTGCGGTCCTGCCCGACCGCCGCACGACGGAAAACGAGCTTCCCGCTTTCATAAATTCCGTTTTTCCCGTGTTGAGGTCAATGCGCAGTATATCGAGCGTTGCCATGGTTTCGTCGGCTGAATTGACCATCAGCGCGGCGTTGACCGCGTCGAAAGCGGTGTCTTCGTTGAATCCCGATTTCATCAGCCGCGCCATGAGCGACGAAGTCATCACCGAATCGAGCGCGGCGCGTGAACCTGTTCCCATGCCGTCGCTCAGCACGCAGCAGAAATTTCCTCTGTTGTCGCGGAAAACTTCGCAGGAATCTCCGCAGAGCGTTTCGCCGTCGCATTTTCGCTGAACCTTGCAGGCGTGCGCGTTCAGTCTTGTTTTTTCGTAGAACGACAGCACCGTGCCGTCCTCTTTGTATTCGTCCGCGACAGGCGGCGCGAAGTCGATTCCAAGACGCTGCGCCAGTTTTTCGAGCAGTGCGGCGTACGAGCGTAAGCGCGGGATTTTCGTGCAGAACGCGTCGGCGGACGCACGTCCGCAATCGTCGAGATTTACCGTGACGAACGAGCATTCAAAACCCTCTTCAGCCAGAGTATCGCCCATAAGCGCGGTCAGGCGGGCGTCGGCTCTGCCGCTGTTCGTCACCGAAAATGCGGCGTCTTCAAGCAGCCGCGCTGCGCATTTGAGTTGCGCCGACGCTGCTTTTTTTACGCTCAGAGATTCGTTTTTGGCGACGATACGCGCACGGTAACAGCACATTTCACGGTTAAACGACGCGCAGAGTCCGTTCTTGTCCGAGCAGCAGACGCGCAGTCTTTCGGGCAGAATTTCGGGCGCGATGTCTTTCCCGGCTGTGCACAGTGCAAGTGTTTCGCGAAACGCGGTTTCGGTTATTGCGCCTGCGCCGTCCCAGCAGAATTTCAGTTTTGTGCATCCCGAACAGAGCGTGCTGCGCACGTTGTTTATAATGTAATCCGGTTCGGGGAGCGCGGCGCGTGAGAGCAGCTTGCACACCGCGTCGACGGAAAACGCGATGTCCTTGATTCCCTTTGCGCTTTTTTTGACGCGAAAACCAAGCAGACTGCGCGACTCGTCGTCGTACCGGTCACGGCTGAACGGCTTAAACAGCTTCATGAACCGGCTTACCGGCATCTTTGGCAATGCGGCAAAAATCGCCGCCGACAGCAGCATCTCAATGATTTTCACAAGAGCGGTATCGGCGTTTCCCCGTAAAATGAGCGCAAGCGCGGAGCACACGGTAAACCCGGCGGCGCACGCAAACTTGCCGTATGGTGAACAGATGCCGCATATGAGTCCCGCAAGCGGATATGCTATAAAATACATGTCCTCACGAACGCCGAAGGCAAGACCGCACAGGATTCCGGCTGCCGCTCCGGCGTTTTCCTTGCCGAGCAGTGAGAGCGTCATGATGAGCAGTCCCGCGAGCAGGTGCGCGAACGAAAAATCGAGAATAACAAGCCTGTCGAGCGAGAGCAGAAACAGCGCGGCGACGAACATTACCGACACCGTGTCCGCCGGAGCGGACGCCGATGCTGTGAAAGAGGAAGGCACGATTTCGATTGTTCTGCAGATGAAGCAAGATGCAGTGCCTGTAATGACGGCTTCGCAGACCGTCATGAAAAACGCTGTCAATTCGCCGTCCGCCGCGACCGCCGTTACCGTGCCGCAAAGAAGCAGCGAAGCGAACGCTGTCAGCGGATAAATTACCGTCCTGCGGCGCGGCGATATGAATTTTTCCAATCCCGCACGCAGAACGAAAACCACGCACGAAGCTCCCGTGTATTTGAGAGCCTGCATCGGTTCGCAAAACACGAGCGAACCTGCCGCCGAGCCGATGCACGCCGACAGCAGGTATTCGGGCGGACACCCTGCCGCGAATGCCGCGCCGAAAGGGAACAAGCCGCCGCTTATTTCTGTTCCCGATATGATAAACGCTGCTGCCGCCGACGCGAACAGACGCAGAATGCGCAGAATTATCCCTCCCGCATTCGCCTCGCTTGTTGCCGCTGTTTTTTGAAGTTTCCGTCTTACGCCGTTCACGGCAGTACACATCCTTTTTTGCGGCGTTTCGCCGTTATTTACGCGGAAACGAACCTGCCGGTGTTTATGACGGGTTCTCCGTTTCTGCATAAAGTGTACCGCATTCGCCGTGAAAATTATGTCGCAAGCGGGAATATGAAAATGTCGTTTAAAGAGAAAATAAAAAAGCATCGGACGATGCGGCTGCATATCCGATGCCTTTATAATAAATTTTGAAAATTCGATTACTCTGCAAAAATTATTTTGCAAACTCGAATGCGCGGCTTTCGCGGATGATGTGAACCTTGATTTGACCGGGGTATTCGAGTTCGTCTTCAATTTTCTTCGCGATATCACGGGCGAGGATAACCATCTTGTCATCTGAAACGGCATCCGGGCGAACCATTATGCGGACTTCGCGTCCCGCCTGAATTGCGAATGTGCGTTCGACGCCGTCAAACGACTTGGATATTTCTTCAAGCTGTTCAAGACGCTTGATGTAGTTCTGGAGATTCTCCCTGCGTGCGCCGGGACGAGCCGCGGACACCGCGTCCGCCGCCTGAACGAGAACGGCGACAAGCGTTTTCGCTTCGACATCGCCGTGATGCGCTTCGATTGCGTGGAGGACGTCGTCCTTTTCCTTGTATTTCTTCGCGAATTCCACGCCGAGGGCAATGTGCGTTCCTTCCATTTCGTGGTCGAGCGCCTTACCTATGTCGTGGAGAAGACCTGCGCGTTTTGCGAGTTTAACGTCTGCGCCGATTTCCGACGCCATAAGACCTGCAAGATAGGATACTTCGAGCGAGTGGTTGAGGACGTTCTGACCGTAGCTTGTACGGTACTTAAGACGGCCGAGAAGCTTTACGAGTTCGCCGTTGATGCCGTTGACGCCTGCTTCGATGACGGCGCGTTCACCCGCCTGTTTTATGGAGAGGTCGACTTCGCGTTTGGCTTTTTCATACATTTCCTCAATGCGCGCGGGGTGTATTCTGCCGTCGGCAATGAGTTTTTCTATGGTAAGCCTTGCGACTTCGCGTCGAATGGGGTCGAAGCTGGAAACCGTGATGGCTTCGGGCGTGTCGTCGATGATGAGGTCGACGCCGGTGATGTTTTCGAGGGTTCTGATGTTTCTTCCCTCTCTGCCGATTATGCGGCCCTTCATCTCGTCGTTGGGGAGATCGACAACCGATACCGTCGCCTCCGCCACGTGATCCGCGGCGCATCTCTGAATTGCGTTGCCGATGATTTCTTTCGCGATTGTGTCGGCTTCTTCTTTCGTGCGCTGCTTATACTCAAGTATTCTGACCGCTTTCTCGTGGTCGAGGTCGCCCTCAAGCTGTTTGAGCATGTAGTCTTTTGCCTGTTCTTTCGTAAAACCGGAAATTTTTTCCAGCATGTCAAACTGACTCTTTTTGAGAGCGTCCGCCTCTTTAAGGCGCGTGTCGATTTCCTGCTGACGTTTTGTTATTGCTGTTTCTTTCTTTTCAAGAGCATCGAGTTTCTTGTCAAGAGCTTCTTCTTTTTGAATTAGACGACGTTCCGAGCGTTGTACCTCGGAGCGGCGTTCCTTGATTTCTTTTTCGTTTTCGTTACGCTCACGGTGGATTTCGTCTTTGGCTTCAAGGAGAACTTCGCGTTTTTTTGCTTCCGCTGCCGTTAACGCGTTGTTAACTATCCGCTTTGCCTCTTCCGTGGCGTCCCCGATTGACTTTTCGGCGACCTTTTTACGGTGGAGCTGACCGAGAATAAATCCCGCAGCCGCCGCAGCCGCCGCAACAATTACGGCAATGACGATTGTAATTATCAAGGCTTTGTCCATTCAATGCACCTCCTGTTTGTTATTTTTCCTGTATTTAGATCGCGCTCGCCCCGGAGCGCAGAGAAATGATAATAATGCATAAATAATCGCGAAATTTATTTAAAAGGTTTGTTGTTTTTTCATGCACGCGGACCGCAAATGCAATCGGCTGCAACCCGAAACAAATGCACGAAAAAAAACCTGTGCATTATCTTGTATATTTTATAATTATTTAAGGTAAATGTCAAGTGTTAGCGTTGTATTTTTTTGTCTGAGATGCAGAGCCGTCAATGGCAGGAAACGTGACGTTTGCGGATGATATTCGGTCGGGCGACGGTCGAACATAAAATTGACGGAAGATTTTACGTAACGAAAAAAT
The DNA here is from genome assembly GCA_963657065.1 of bacterium. Lineage (GTDB taxonomy): Bacteria > Bacillota > Clostridia > Oscillospirales > Acutalibacteraceae > RUG806. Next base: position 8,117 of record CAVKLD010000011.1, on the reverse strand, counting down.
AAACCCATGCGGCGTTTAACGGTCGACGAACGTCGTGTAATCGTTTTTACGCATATCGGCCGCTCGTCGCAAAGACCGCTGTGTTCCGTCCCGCGTGGTGACGCGTGACATCCGCACGCTTTTCTTGCTCCTCGTTTCCGAAAAAAAATCACCGAAGCGGGTTCGGGAAGAACCTTTTTCGGTGATGGGTTTTTATTCGAAGTACAGGTACTTCTTCGGGTTTTCCTGTGCTTTGGCGAACAGATTTTCCGACACGCGCGCGCCGTACTGGTCGGTCAGCTCAGCGCTGTAGGTTTCGGGCAGGTTCTCCGCGTCTACGGCTATGCGCGGCGCGGGTACGCTGCACTTTATCTTTGCGTCGGAGTCGTAATATACCGAGGAAACGTAGTCCCTGTTCGTGTTGACCGCGACGCCGCCGAGCAGGATTTTTTCGAACGTGACGGACAGCTTTTCGCCGCGCATGTTCAGTTTGCAGTTTACTTCGGTCAGAATGCCGGGCACCCAAACGGAAAATTGAGTTTTGTAGCTGTCGTCGTTGTTTCTCTCGAAGTGCTCAAGGTAAGCCTTGTTCAGATTCCGTTTTAAGCCGGAGTCGTACTTCATGTCGAGCGTATATTTCTTCTGCGTGCCGTATCCGTTATTGTCGGTGTACGTCATCTCGATATAGAAAGTTTCGACTTCGTTGTAGTCGGCATATGTCAGGTCGATGGGGTTGTCGACGCAGAAGCAGAACGTATACAGGTACATGCTTTCCTCGTCGTGGTGCGAATAGGACTGATTGATATCGCCGTCGGAGGATTCGATGCAGTTTTTGAGAACCGTCATGTCAATGACGGAGCCGTACTGGTCTTTGAACTGTCCGACGTAGTCTTCGTCTTCCGCCATGCCGTTTATGGCGGCGTTCATTTCTTTCTCGGATATACCGAACGATTCGTGAGTTTCGAAGTAGGGGGACAGCGTTTCGTCGATGACCGACCTTTCCATCGAGCAGTAAACCGTTGCCGTCGAGTCGTTGTACGCCGACGACACGTAATCGGTGTTGCTGTTGATGCGTTTTCCGGCGCACATGATGCTCTCGACCGTGAAAGACAGACGTTCGCCGCCGTCCATGTTCAGCTTGAAGTATACTTTGTTGAGCTTGCCGCGAAGCGAAACGTCAAAACTCGTGTTGTACGAATTGTCGTTCGGTCTGATGAAATGTTCTTTCAGAAAATCGGAATTTTCATTGGCACTGCCGTTCCACGACATGTCGAACGTCTGCTTTTCCTCGTTCCCGAATCCGTTCTTGCCGATGTAGTAATAGTCGAAAAAAAGGGTGTTCACCGCGTCTTTGTCCATGTCCGACGAATTGCACGGATTGCTGACTTTGATGTTTATCGTGTACACGTATTCGCACGTTTCGTTGTCGGAGTCGTTGTCCGCCGACGCAAACGACGGGAGAAACGACAGCGCGGTGACGGCGGCGCAAATTACGCAAACAAGCATGACCGCTTTTTTTGTCTTTTTCATAATTTACGATCCTTTCATGTAAACGTCGTACGAAACAAACTCTCTGTTGATTGAATTCATATCGACTTCGCAGCCCTTTTTGACGGCGTTTTCCGTTCGGCTCGCGTAGAGGTAGATTCTGCTGTCGACGATGTGCATTCCTCCGTCGATGGTTGCCAGTGCGCCTTCGTTCAGATTGACTCTGCTGCCGTTTGTATCGTAGATGTGCTCCCACGTGTTCGAGTCGTCGTTGACCATGCCGTAGTCGCTGCACGCAGCACCCAGTTTTTCAATCGGGTAGGCGGTGTCGTTCGTTATCGTGGTCGAGAAGTAGAGATATATCTGCTTGCCGCCTGTGCCGGAGTTCAGCGATACCGCTTTTGTGCCGTCGGAATCCTCCGCAGAAGTGTATTCGTCCACCGCGCTGCTGTATTTTATGCCGTTGACCGTGATGGATTCCCGGTGCGGCTCGCCCACAGTCAGTATGATGTCGCGAACCGCGTACCGTGCAACGCCTTTTCGCAGTTCGGTCGTTTTCAGCTTGTAGCGCGAGTATCCTATGTAGACGTATTCGCCGCCGGTGTTCCTGTTAAGGTCCATGTCGACGCAGAAGTTGCATCCCAGACTGAGCAGGTTGCACTGCGCTTCTTTTTTCGTCTTGCCGTGACCGATGTAAATCGTGCCCATTGCCGATGCGGAGCTTTTGTAGCTCATATGAATGAAATTCGACTCGTTGACGTCGCCGTACGTTTTCGCGGCGACGGCAGCTCTTGTTACCTGATTTCCGCTTTTGATTTCGGCTACATCCACGGAGTTCGTCGTGAGCGCGGTTGCGCATTCGGCTTCGTAGACATCGCCGCTGACGCTTATTCCGGTGAGCGGCAGTCCGGGATTCGTACCCGACGAAGTCGTGTAATAGAGGTAGTACGAGCCTTTCGGGTCGGGGATTTTGTCACCCGCTTTCGTGTAGGTGACGCCGCCCACGGTTATCAGCGACGGAGCCTTGTCGTCGTCCGTGACGTATCTTATTATCGCCTGAACGGCTTCAAGCTCGTTTGTTGTCCGCGATACGCCGATGTACGAAGCCGCAGACGGCACTGCGGAGGGGTTCGAGTAGAAAGTCTGTGATTTTTCAACGGCGATGTTCGCCTGAACTATCTCGTCGGTGCACTGCGACAGCAGCGTCTGAATGCAGTAGTCGCTGCCGCTTGCGTTTATCTGCTTTTGCATCGCCGCGGTGTAGTCCGAGAGGTCGTCGCCTACGGCTTTGTTTATGGTGTAGGTCGAAACGCTGATAGACGAGATGTACGTCTTTTTGACGGGAGCGGATTGTCTGACGTAGATGTATACCGGCGTTTCCGTTTTGCCGCTCGAGAGATACTTTGAATTTGCGGTGCGGTAGCCGAGGTTGTTCGCTTCGGTGCGGTGGGGCGTTTTGAAGTCCTGAACGCCTATGAAGCCTTCCGGTACAGTCGCGTCGGACGTTACTTTTATGTCGTCCGGCGTAAGCGGAGTGCCGCCTTCGACCGGACCGAGGACGTAAAGACCTTTTCCGCGTGCGCCGCAGCTCGTCCAGTCGACATCTTCGTAATCTTCGGGGGGCATTGCCGTCGTGGGCGTCTGCTGCTCCAGACCGGTCAGGCTGCCGCTGCAGCAGGCGAACTGGTAGGAGTGCGATTCATATATTCCGCGCAGATAGTATTTTTTCGCGCTGCCGCCGCTTACGAGGTACGGCAGCTCAAAGAAGACGTCGCAGACCGCATAAGAGCCGTCGGCGACCGTTCCGAGATTTGACGGAACGTTGTAATTGCCGGGCGCGGCGGTGTAGGATTTGATGCCGTATATTGCGCGGTAGGGGTTGTGCGTGGTGGTGTAGCAGACGTATGTGGCGATGTTTGCGCACCAGCGTTCTTTTGATACGAATCCCGCCACTTCGCTCGGAAGCTGGATTTTGGCGGCGTATGTCAGATCCGCGCCGAATTTGTTCAGCTTCAGCGCATTGATGTAATCGTCCGCCGAATTTCCTATCGTGCCGGTAACGTTGCCCGCAACGAGCACGATGCCGGAGATGTACTCTTCGCCGTCGGTGTACGTGACCGACGGTTTGAAATATACATACGCGCCGTCGTCGTCCCAGTGGTCGCTTGTGAGCGAACGGTGCGTCCGTGAAACAGTGTTGTCGCTTTCCGTTCCGCCGGAGTTGAAGTTGTACGCGTTGCCGCCGCAGAACATGTTTATGGGTTCGTACTCCTCCGGGATGTCGTCAAGCGAATATTTCACGATTAAATCCGCGAGAATGGGACTTCCCGCCGATTTGTACGACGTGTAGTAAAGCGTGTCGCCCGTGGCGGTAGTGCCGCACGACGTGTAAGAGGCGGTGCCGAAGATGTACGCGGCAGCCGAATTTCGCGGCGATATCCGTATATCCGTCACCGCGCTGTCGGGGTTCGTTGTCGTGGCGTAGCCGAGATAGGTGTACTTCTTTATCGAAACGGTAACGGGAGTCAGGTTCACGTCCAGAACGTGGTATCCCGATTTTGTGAGAGCCGCTTTCGCCGCGGTTTCGCTGCTTTCGACCGAGAGCAGGAGCTTTGAAATGTACAGCGTGCCTTCTTCCTGCTGCGTTTCCTCGCCCTCGTTTATTTCGTTTTCGGTGGTTTTGCAGAACATGTAAACGGCGGAGGAGTCGGATTTTGAGTTCGCGTTCAGGTTCGCCGCCGCGATTTCGCCGAAGCACTTGACGGGTTTATAGCCCTGCGGCGTCGTGTTGTCGTCGTACTGAACCGTGATGAGATCTTCGATTTGAGAAGAACATATCGGGTTGCCGACGACTTTGCTCTTCGTCGAGTAGAGCGCGTTCCATCTTCGCGCGTTTTCGCCGTTTATGTTGGCAGGCGAGCCGTCCATCGTCAGCGCGTCGTATCGCACGTACTTGTTTTGCGCTTCGTCAAATATTACGGGCGGTATCTCCGAAAAATCCTCTGCGTCGTCGTCGGTGAACAGATCCCACAGGTACTTGACAAAGAGTGCAATGAGGAGAATCAGCATTGCCGCAAGCGCAACGTAGCTCAGTATTACGAGCGTGCAGCCGAGCACGCCGAATATGGTGCTTATCGCGCCTGCGCCGATACCCGCGCAGCACGTCGCCCAGACGCTTATTGTGACGCCCGTGTAAACGGTGGTGAAGCTGATTGCGTTGATGACGTGGAAGGCGAGGGACGTGACCGCCATTATAAGTCCGATGACGCCCGAAGCTATCTCGATTTTCAGTCTTGTTTCGGACAGGAAAGTGTCGACCCCGTCGGGAGATGTCAGCGTGTTATATATCTGACCTGCGGAGTTTGCCCTGTAGGCGTCTTTCGTGACCGCCACTTTTTGGTTGAACGCCGTTTGGTCGGTGCCTATCCAGATTGACATGCTGTCGCTGCCGGTTTGCTCTTTTATATCTTTTCTGATGTCGGCGGTCTGCTTTTCCGTTTCGGTGCGGAGTTCTTCGTCGTTTTTGAGGTAGATTGCCGTCAGTGCGACGCCGCACATGCGCATCATGGCTGCCTGACCGTCGGTAAGGCTGTCGACGAGCGGATATATTTTTCTCAGGTTCTCCGTGCTGTCGTACGATGCGTTGCCGAGCGACACGATGTAGTCGCCGAGTTTTGTTTCCCCGTCGTAGTTGTAGGTATTCATCAGCTCGTATGCGGCGATGAAGAAAGCGTCGCCTTTTTCTTCCGAAACTTCCTCGGTGTCAGTCACGTCGGGGACGGACTGTTTCGAAATGTCGGGCAGATTTTCGATGTCGACGTCGGTTTTGCTCAGTTCGTCGGCGTTTGCGGCGGCGCGGTCCGCGGCGTCGTTATAGCTGCTTGCGAAATTCTGCAGCGCGGTCACGAGTTCGGTCGCAACGACTTTGTAGCGGAAGTCGAGCCGGCTGTAGCTGTCTTCGTCGTTGAGTTTTTCCTTTACCGCCGAAGCGGACAGTCTGTCCGCCCAGTTTTCGCCGCCGTAGTCGGCGACACCCGCGACGAGAGAGTTGCATATTGCGGAAACGGCGGATGTGCTTGAACGCGCTATAACTTTTTTGATAAAATCGACGGTGCAGTCGCCGCTTGCCATGTAGTCGCCGAGTTTTATGTTGTTCAGTTCGTCCACGTGGTAGCAGTTGAGTATGTCAGCCGCCGAAAGCGCGGCGGGGCTTTGGTTTTCGTAATTTTCGGCAAATTCGTCCACCGCGTACGAGATTTCCGTCGGGAGGTTTCCGAGCTTTTCAACGGCTCTTTCTGCTACTTCGCCGTAGGTGTAGTCCTGATAGCCGCTGTTCATCTGCATCATGGAAATGCCGGTGATGCTTTTGTCGGGGTCGTCGGTCGTTTTGTAGCCGACAACATAGATTCCGTTGTCCTTTACGTCGCCGGAAGCGGAGTGGTTTATGTTCTTTTTTACCGCCGTGAACCCGGCGGATTCGCAGTTGCTTATCGCTTCGTCCAGGCTGTCGCCGCCGAAAACCTGAACTTCGGAAATGTAAGTCGAGCCGTAAGCGGAAACGACGCCGTACACGCTGCCGTAGTTTTCGAAAAGCATGGTGAAAACAAGCGCGAGTGAGATTACGGCGAGAATGAAGCCGGTGCATTTTCTTTTCGGGTTAGCCATTCTTTACCGCTCCCTTCTTTTTCTCTATTGCCGCGGCAGCCGCAGCGGCTGCCGAGATTAAAATTACCGTTGCGCAGATGAATATCAGATTGCCGTTGCCGAGCACCGATGCCATTGCGCGTACGCCGTCGCTGTTTGTTTCGGACGAAACGGTTTTGTATTCGGCAAAGCCGAGGTCGTAGCGGATGTAATTTCTGTACTGGAATTTATCGATGCCTTTTATCGCAAGGCGTGCGCTGCTGCTGCTGGAGCACAGCCAAACGGACGAGCCTTCGTAAAAACCGCCGCAATACAGGTACGCCGTCGACGCTTCGCCGTTTTGCAGGCAGAGATCGTTTTCGCTGCCGTCTACGGTGTTGTCTTTGACGATGAGCTTTCCGGATGCGTTTAAGTCGTACAGACTGTCGACGTATATGCCGCCGCCGTTGCCGCCCGCCGTGTTTTCACGGTACTCGCCGCCGTTTACAAAAACCTTGTCGGCGTTGACGTACAGTGCGCCGCCGTCGTCGTCGGCGTTGTTAAAAAGCATCCGGCAGTCGTTGAGGTACGAACCCGTGTTCGAGTTGAGGTACACCGCGCCGCCGTCGTCGTCGGATGAGAAGTTGTACGAAAAAAGGCAGTTTGTAAGGGTCGTTGTGATGCTCCCCGTCGTATAAACCGCGCCGCCCTCTTCGATGGAAGAGTTTGAGCGGAAAGTCGAGTCGGTCACGGTCAGGCTGCCGTCGCTCGCGTATATCGCGCCGCCGCTGTCCTCGGCATAGTTGCACTCAAAAACGGCGTTGTTTACCGTAACAGCCGCTTTCGAACTGTATATCGCGCCGCCGCAGCACTCGGAAGACGCGTCGTAAGTGCGGCTGCCGTAAAACGAGCCGCCGTTTATGTTGAGTTTCGCGCCCGAGCCTGTAACCGAAACGCCGCCGCCGTCGTCGGTCGAAACGCAGTTTAATATCGTGCCGCCGTTGAAGTTGAAAGTCGCGTTGTCGGCGACAACCACACCGCCGCCTCTGCCGGTGTTCGCGCCGTTTTGTATCGCGCCGCCCTTGAAAAGGTCGGAAACGGTGTATTCGCCGCTTTTCGAGTCAATGACGGTGAGGACGGAGTTTACATATATCACCGCGCCGTTTTCAATCGGCTTGAACAGATTGCGGTCTATCGCGCAGCCGTTGAGGTCTATTGTCAGATTGTTTCCGCCCGAATAACTCAGCGCCCCGTTTGAAAAACCCGAACCGCTGCCGAGCGAACCGGATTCATCCGCCGTCCAGTCTTTGTTGAGTGTGAATGTAACTTCACCGCTTTTACCCGCTTCGACGGCGCTGTGCCACGCTTCGGCAAAAGAAGAGTAGTCTGTCGAGCTGCCGCCCGCGATGACCGTCGCGCAGGAGTCTTCCGCGAATGCCGGTACGTACAGGTGCGCCGACAAGGCGAGAGCCGCGATAAAGCATGCTGTTTTTCCGAATTTCATGAGAATCATTCCTGTCAAGCCGAGCAGGGCTTTTTTCTTTTTTTCGGACACAAAAAATGTCCTATGAATACAAACGGCACCGACGCCGACGTCAGCGGTAAAACCGCCATGTTTTGTGACGTGAGCGTATGGAAGTTTAACGCGCCCCGTTGTCGGATTCGTCGGTGCCGGTGTGATTATGTTTCGAACCGACGGATTGAACCGCTTGGATTTTCTCTGCCGGTCGGAGTCATTTGTTTTTTTTGAAACGTCACCGAAAAAGTCCGCGCCGTTTTTGCGATTACGCCGTTGCTTCGCTTTTCGCGTTTTTGTCGTCCTTTTTCCTGCCCGTTTTAGTGCCGAGGAAGAACGCCGCCGCAGCCAGTATGACCGTTACGCCGCCAAACAGTGCGTATTTGCCATGTGTGAATACGCTGCCGGCGTAGGCGTTCGCGTCTGTGCCGAAGAACATGTAGATGCCGTTTTTGCTGTCCGCGTATGTGAAGCCGGCTCTCTTGTCGGTGAGGTTCTGCGCGGATTCCTC